>CAYJLQ010000013.1:0-15057 GCA_964370725.1 uncultured Treponemataceae bacterium | reverse complement strand
TTGCAGAACAAAATGCATTAGTAATTAAAGCAACAGATGTTAAAGTAACATTTGAAACTAAGATACCAATTGAAGTTGAAGAAACAGGAACTACCACTATTTTCTGTGATAAATTTATAAACATCTTAAATTCTTTGCCTTCTGGTAATGTTGAGTTTTTACATAAAGACAATGATGTAATTATTAAACCAATAGCAAAAAAAGTACGTTTCCAACTAAAGAGTATGGCAAGTGATAAGTTTCCTGAGTTTTCAACTGAAGATAATTTGCAGTGGTTTGATTTTGCTGCAAAAGATTTTAAAGAAATGATTACTCAAACTATATTTGCTGTTTCTGATGATGAAACAAGATATTTTATGAACGGTGTTTATTTTGAAAAAGAAGAAGATGACTTTATAATGGTTGCTACAGATGGTAGACGTTTGTCATATATTAAAAAGTCAATTATGTCAGATATTACTTTTGAACCATGTATTGTTCCTCCAAAAATTCTTAGTTTAATATTAAAAAGAGCTTCATCAGAAGGAAGTGTTTCTTTAGCAATTAATAAAAGTAATATATATATAAAATTTGGAAACTATAATTTTAGTTCAGTTTTAATTGATGGACAATTTCCAAACTATAAAAGAGTTATTCCAGAAAAGCAAGAAAGAAAATTTCAAATTAACAGAAAAGACTTAACAGAAGCATTAAAACGTGTTGGTCTACTTGTAGAAAAAAAATCAGGAAGAATTTATTTTTCTCTTTCAGATGGAAGCCTTTCTATAAGCTCTCAAGAAGTTGAAATAGGTAATGCAAAAGAAGAACTACCATGTAGATATGTAGGCGAAGAAATGTCAATGGCTTTAAACTGTATTTATGTTGAAGAACCATTAAAAATAATTAATACTGAATATTTAAATTTTGAATTTACAGAATCAATGAAAGCTATAACAATAAAACCTGAACCAGAAGCAGACTTTTTCCACATTGTTATGCCAATGCAAATGGAGTAAGGCTAGTGCCATTTGTTTCAGTTTCTCTTGTCAATTTTCGTAATTTAGAAAATGATACCGTAGATTTGTCAGCTAAGGAAGTATTCTTTGTTGGTGAAAATGGTCAAGGGAAAACAAATTTTCTTGAAAGTTTATATTTGTCCGCCTATGGTTCTTCTTTCAGAACAAAAAAAGAGGCAGAAATTATTCTTGAAGGAAATAATTCTTTTTCAGTTCGCTCTCTTTATGATGGTGATAATGATAAAGGAAATCTTGTTAGCATAGTATTTGAAAATAGTAAAAAGAAAATATTAAAAAATGGTAAAAAAATTGTAGATCGAAAGGATTTAATAAATACCATTCCTTGCGTTCTTTTTTCTCACAGCGATTTAGATTTTGTAATTGGTGAACCAGAGCGAAAAAGATTTTTTATAGATCAGTCTTTGTCAATGTATGATGTTTTATATATCGATACAATGAGACGTTATAAAAAATTATTAAAAAATAGAAATATTCTTTTGAAAGAAGAAAAATATGAAACACTCGATGTTTTTGATGAAGGGCTTGTTGTAGAAGGCAGAGAAATAATAAAAAAACGTGCACAAGCAATTTATCAGTTTAACCGAATATTTACACCTTTTTATGAAACAGTAACAGGTATAAAAAACGTAAAACTTTTATATGAATCACAATGGGAACAAAAGAAAAAGGAAGAAGTTTTATATTTACTTCAAGAAAAAAGAAATGCTGATAAAATTATGAAGACTACCCTATCAGGGCCTCATAGAGATAAAATTAGATTTGTGTGTGGTAATAAAAATTTTATTCCAACTGCTTCTACAGGCCAATGTCGTTTGGCAGCAATATTATTACGTGTTTGCCAAGCGGTGCATTACACAGAAATTACTAATAAAAATCCAGTACTTTTGATGGATGATGTTTTACTTGAATTAGATCCCAAAAAAAGAGAAATAATTACATCAATACTGCCGCCTTATGATCAATTGTTTTGTACGTTTCTTCCAGGCGAGCCTTATGAAAAATATGTAAGAGATAATACAAAAATATATTCTGTTAAAAAAGGAATTGCTGATGAAATACGATAAAGAAATAAAGTCAGCATCTCAAATTTTAGAAACATATTTTTCAGGAATACTTTCTGGAAAAATGGAAGAATATTCTGCTTTAGACAAGGGCTGGCATAAAATATTAAAAAGTATTCCAAAAGATGGTGAGAGACTAGCTTCTCATACATCAATAAAAGAAATTAAAAATGGATGTATGTATATTGAAACAGATCACTCAGGGTGGATACAATTGCTACAATTGCATAAAAGAAAAATACTTTATGCACTAAAAAAAGAGTTTTCAAGTATAAATATTAAAGAATTTCTTTATACAGTAAAAGAAAAGTAAATAAAAGTTGTTTACATACTTGACCAAAGAGGTAAAAACATGATACTCTATCTAACCTATTTGGAAAATTCCGAGAGATTTACTTCTGTAAATTTCTTGACATAATAAGGAGACGTGTTCATGAAAAGGACATATCAACCCAGTAAAGTAAAAAGAAACCGAAAATTTGGTTTTAGAGCTCGTATGAAAACTCGCGGTGGAAGAATGATTTTAAAACGCCGTAGAGCTAAAGGACGTTACAAGCTTACTGTTTCTGATGAGAAAAAACCATACTAGTCTGTAATTTCTAAGGGATGGAAAAAACCTTGACTAAGGCAGAAGGATTTACCTTTGAAGAAAAAATTAAAAAATCTTCAGAAATTCAACTTTTGTTTAGAAAAGGAAAAAAGGTAAGTACCAATGGCGCAAAATTATTTATTTTGCCTAATGATCTCTCTTTTAATCGTATAGCGTTTACATTGCCGCACGGATATGGAAATGCTATACAGCGAAACTACAGTAAAAGACTAAGCAGAGAAGCATATCGACATATAAAAAAGAATTTAATATGTGGGTATGATATGTTGTTATTAGTTTATAAAGGGGAATATGATTATTCTTCTCGTATGGAACAAATTTCTTTTTTGTGTAAAAAAGCAGGTTTGTATATATGAATAAATTAATAACAATATTCCTTTGTTTTCTTATTAGGGCTTATAAGCTTTGTATATCTCCTTTTTTTCCTCCCTCATGTAGATTTTACCCAAGTTGTTCCAGTTATGCTCTTGAGGCAATAAATAAACATGGAGCTGGTAAAGGTTTTGTTTTAATTTTTAAGAGACTAATAAGGTGTAACCCTTATTGCAAAGGCGGTTACGACCCAGTTCCTTAAAACTAAAAGCCGAATTTTAGGAGAAAAAAATGGAAAAGAATACCGTATGGGCTATTGTTCTTTCTACTGTAGTTATTGTTGGATGGATGTTCTATCAAACAACAATAGCTCCACCAATAGTAGAACAACCTGTAAGTGTAGAAACTACCGAAGTTGTAGTTGACACACCAACTCAAAATCAAGAAGAAATACAAAGTAGCACACTTCAATCTCAAATAGAAGTAGAAGAACTTCTTACCGAAGAATTTGTAGTAATTTCAACAGATGTTGCTGATATTACGCTTACAAATCGCGGTGGTGATATTATAAGCTTTCAGCTTAAAGATCACTTAGTAGGAAATGAAGGTGTTGAAATGGCTGAAAACATAACAGCTGATAACAGAGCACTTTCTATTTCATTAGGTTCCTCTCACAATCCAATTATAAATGATATATTTCAAATTGAAGTTATAAACGATTACACTGTTGGATTTTCAAAAACTTACACAAATCAAGACGAATATTACACAATAAAAAAATTGTACACATTTGATCCAGAAGAGTATTTATTCAAACTAGACGTACGCTTCGAAGGGAATGGATATAATAATGGAACAAGTTCAGATGTAGCATATACAATTCGCTCTGCACCACAAATTGGACCATATTATGATCCAGGTGTAGATAGATATGAACACCGTACATTCGTTTCATATGATGGTAAAGCAAGAGATAAAAAATTAGGTGAAGGTAAAACAGAAGTTTATGAAGACTCATTTAACTGGGTAGGCGTAAACGGTAAATACTTTGCACAACAAATTATATCTCCAGATACATCAATAATTAATGGTGCTATATATTCAACAGTTGGGCAAGTAGATACATTTACAAATGCACAAGTTTTAGTTGAAAGAAAAGCAACAACACAAACAATTCAAGATTCATACTATATATACATGGGACCTAAGGTTGATAAAACTATGGTTATGTATAATGATGCAGATGAAAACAATTGGGGTCTTTCAAATCTACGAATAGATGAAATATTAAACTCAGGTTGGCTTTCTTGGTTAGAAGCAATTCTAAAATTCATAATGGAAATTTTCTATAGATTTATACCTAACTGGGGTGTATCTATAATTTTAATGACTATATTGCTAAAAATTGCAATGTATCCTTTAACTAAAAAGAGTTCAATGGGTATGTTGAAAATGCAAGAATTGCAGCCACAAATTAAAGAATTACAAGACAAATATAAAGGTATGCCAGAAAAGCTTAATGTTGAAATGGCAAAGTTTTATAAAGAAGCTGGTTACAATCCAATGTCAGGTTGTTTACCTCTTTTAATTCAATTTCCATTAATTTTCGCAATGTTCGGTCTTTTTAACAATTATTTTGAATTCCGCGGAGCGATGTTTATACCTGGATGGATACCAGATCTTTCACTTAGTGACAGTGTAGGAACCTTCCCAGAAGGGCTTTGGTTTGTTGGTGGATTAAATATTAGTATTTTACCTTTTATTTATGTGGCATCTCAGCTTTTATTTACAAAAATAACACAATCTACTGCAACGGCTAGTAATCCATCTATGAAATATATGATGTATTTTATGCCTTTAGCATTCTTTTTTATGTTTTATAGCGCACCATCCGGACTATTAATTTACTGGACAGTAAGTAACTTTTTACAGTTAGTGCAACAGTTAGCCATTAACAAAATGATGCATAGAAAAAGAAAAGAACTAGGTTTAGATGAGAAAAAAAAGGAAGTAGCTTTACCTCCAAATGCTAAAAAACGAAAAAAAAACTAATACGCGAGGTGTATTGTGATATACGAATACGAAGCAAAAACAGAAAAAGAAGCCATTGATATGGCATCTAAAGAACTTGGATTATCTCAAGATCAATTTGATGTGGAGATTGTAGAAGCTCAAAAAAATGGAATCTTTAAAAAAGGTTTCGTTAAAATTAAAGTTCATGTTGAGGGAAATGAAGTTAAAAAACATCCAGAAGTAACTAAACAAAAGTCTTCTATGTTTGCAGACCCTCTTCCAAAAGATGACTTTGAAAGAAGCATAATAGATTTTGTTGAGTCTGTTATTAGTAAAATGGGATATGATGGGAAAGCAGAAGCTCTTTTTAGAGAAGAAAAGAAATTCGGTTTAAAAATCACTTCTTCTAACTCATCAATGTTAATTGGTCGAAAAGGAAAAAATCTAGATGCATTACAACTTTTGGTAAATGTATATGCAGGTAGATTAGGAAAAGAAGATACCAGAATTGTTCTTGATAGTGAAAACTATAGAATAAGAAGAGAAGAATCTTTGGTACGTCTTGCGTATGTAACTGCTGATAAAGTAAGAACAAAACGCACATCTATACTTTTAGAGCCTATGAATCCTTTTGAAAGAAGACTAATTCATACTACATTAAATGATATTAATGATATTGAAACTAAAAGTGAAGGTGAAGGCTTGTACAAACAAGTTAAAGTTTTATACAAAGGTGTAAGATGAAAAAAATAGCATTGTTTTTAGTAACTATTGCAGTTGCTTTTTCTGCTTTTGCTGAAGAAACAACTGTAACATTAGTTGAAAACAATCAGTCCTTAAAAATTGAGGATCTCTTTTTAGATGAAATAGTTCAAGAGTTAAATGAAAAAGGCGAACTTCAAAGAAATTTTTACGGTGAAAAAAATATTTCTTTAGAATTAGCTCCTAAAACAGAATTAGGTATAAAAGCAAAGAACTATTGGCAAAGAAAAGATGATCCTGTTTTTATTGTTGAATCTTTATATCTTCTAAATAAAAAAGATGTTTCAGAAGAAAACTCAATAGAGAAAATTTCAAAAATACTTACTAATTTATCTGAAATGACAGGCATAGAATATTATTCAAATTCTAGAGAAATCTGGGAAGAATTATACACAGATGTTCATACTGTTAACAATGAAGAGGATAAGGTAAAAATACCAGATCCAGTAACAGATAATGTTGAAAACTTAGTAAGCTACATATACCAAAAGGATAGATCTTTGAGTGGAACTGTTTATGAGTTTTCATACTTTTCTAATGAAAATGAGATTTCTTTTAGAGGTATAAATACTGAGAACATAAAATATAAGAGTTTTACATTTCCTATAGTTAGGCCTGATAATTTAGTCCTTACATTAATAGCAACAGATGTAGGCGATTCTTTAGTCTTTTATGTTTTAGTACAAGCTGATGTTCCAAAAATACCATTTGTTTCAGAAAGATTGGCAAGATCTTTTTCATCTAGGGCTGATGCAATTTTCAAATGGTGTTTAGATATGTATAATTCAGCAGAATAGGAGAGAAAATGAAAAAGCAAATTTATTTTTTTATAACTTTAAGTATGATATTAATTTTTGGAGGTTGTTCAGTGAGCGCAAAAGAAAATGCAGCTATTGCAGGAAAAGAAGGCATATTTGCCATTATGGAAACAAGTAAAGGTGATATTGTTATTGAATTACATTACAAAGACACACCTCTTACTGTTACAAACTTTGTTGGTTTAGCAGAAGGAACTTTAGATGCTGCAAAAGGTAAACCTTTTTATGATGGTTTAAAATTCCATAGAGTTATAAATGATTTTATGATTCAAGGTGGAGATCCAGAAGGTACAGGTAGAGGTGGTCCTGGTTATAGATTTGAAGACGAAATTGTACCACACCTAAAACATGATAGAGAAGGTATTCTTTCAATGGCAAATGCTGGCCCTGGAACAAATGGAAGTCAATTTTTTATTACACATAACGAAACACCATGGTTAGATGGAAAACATACTGTTTTTGGTCGTGTTCTCGATGGTCAAGATGTTGTAGATGCTATTGAGCAAGATGACGAAATTGAAAAATTAACAATTGTCCGTAAGGGATCTGATGCTGAAAAATTTACAGCAACCCAAGATGATTTTGATAATTTTAGAAAAGTTGCTGCAGAAAATGCACAAAAAGCAAAAGAACAAGCATTTGCAAGTATAATTGCAGATATTGAAGCAAAATTTCCTAATGCTGAAAAAGATGAAAACGGTATTTATTATACAATCAGTAAAGAAGGAACTGGATCAAAAATTGGTAGAGGAAAACAAGTAGCTACACATTACAGAGGCTATTTATTAAGTGGTCAAACATTTGATTCTTCACAAGGTAGAGAACCTTTATCATTTGGAACAGGTGCAGGCCAAATGATTCCTGGCTTCGATGTTATGGTGCAAGATATGAAAATCGGTGAAAAAAGAACTATCGTTCTTCCACCAGATATGGCTTATGGAGCAAATGGTATTCCTGGAGTTATTCCCGGAAATGCATACCTTTGTTTCGATTTAGAACTAGTAAGCGCACGATAAAAACACAAAAAAAGGGGCTGTCTTGAAAGTTTTATAACTTGATAGACAGCCTTTATTATTTTAAATAAAGAATTACATATATAAAATTGTGTAAGAATCTACTGTTTTAAAACCTATTTTAGAATAAGCTGCAATTGCTGGTTTATTCTCTTTTTTAACAAAAAGACATATTTTATTTTTTTGGTGGCTTATAAGCATACTTATAAGATATTGCGCTAAACCTTTATTTCTGTACATAGAATGTGTGAATATACCGCCCAATTGAGTATAATTTATCCCATTTGCATTTGTTCCAGCCATGCAAACAAGTTCATTTGTTTCAGTATTATTAATTGCAAAAACTGTATGATTCTTTAATCTTTCGTGAATTATGCTCTTGCAATTATTATCAGTAATAGTTTTTCCTGGCGGTAAAACTTCTTCAATTTGGTAGTTCATTTGTAAGAAAAAAAGTTTCTCTACATCATCTAAGTTACATTTGTATGTTTCATATTTACTACCTAGTTTTTTGTTTAAACGTAAATAATTTTTAGTATCTAGAGACATGAGATGATAATGATTCTTTGTTCTTGGCTTTTTTCTTATTGCCTCTTCAAATAAAGTAGAGCTTTGTTCAACACCACCAATAGAGAAAATTTTCTGTTTATGTAATAAAGTGCGCAACTCTTGGATACAGTTACACGGTAAGATGTGGTGTAATATTATACCCATAAAGCTAACAATAAATATGCCTTTTATGCTTTTTAAGCAAAACTCGGTATTTTTATCAACAACAGCAAAAATTGTTTGGTCTAAAATTTCATTCGCTTTTAAAAGTCTACCCATTAAAGAAACACAAGTTCTCTCGTAGGGCAACAAAAAGTCTATTGCTATTGAAACTTTATTTGTAGGAACAACAATTATTTCAACCGAAGAACTCATTCTGTTTCCATCGGTAAAGACCCTTGTGGATAATAATCACCTACAAGAGCCGAAAAGGCTGCTCTAAAAGAGAAGTTTGAATAGCTATATGCTAATAAAACTGTATCTGCCCAATCAAAATCAAATACATGTACTGGCTCTAAAACCGAAATTACGATAACTTTTTTACCACTATTTTCTAAGTATTGTGCAATGCGTCTGCTTGTAACATTTGAAACGCAGATAATAATGGTATCATAATTTTGAGCTAAAGAAAGTAAACGAAGACCTTCCGCATTAATTTCAGAAGAAGGGAGTGTGTATCTAAAAAAGTGATAATCTAAATTGTCATACCTATACGATGCTTCATCGAAAACTTCTTGAAATTGCGCAGCAACTAAAATACGCTCATTTTCAGCTTTTTCGGGAGTAAAAGGGAAATCTCCTTCTTTATATAAGGTAATAGAACGTGCTGCTTGTGCCGTAAAAAAAGCTTCAGCTTCCGGATCTGGCACTAAATCTGGTATAGCTTCAATATCTGGAAAAATTGGTACAGGGTTATCTCCCTTAAAATAGTCTAATTTTGAAAGCAATACTCTATAGGCGGCTTTTCTTACTATTTCATTAAATTCGGGGTCTGTAACCATAAGTCTAGACGACGAAGACCAAACACTTTCCTCCCATTGAGGCGTAGTTGAAGATATTACTATATCATTCCCAGCTCGTATTGCAAGTTGAACTGCTAAAGATAAACTACCAGTATAAGTAGTAGCGCCATTCATCATCATGTCGTCGGTAATAATTAAACCTTCATAGCCCATTTTATTTCTAAGTAACTCTGTTAAAAAGAAGTGAGATAAAGATGCAGGTTCTCCAGAGTCGGTAATATTAGGGAAGCCTAAATGCCCAGACATAATAGCTGGAATCCCTTCTTCAATCAAATATTGAAAAGGAACAAGCTCTCTTTCAAAAAGTGTGTCATAATCTGCTGTAATTTCAGGTAGGAGACCATGTGAATCGATACCCGTATCTCCATGCCCTGGAAAATGCTTTGCTGTTGGTATAACGCCGGCAGCCAAACTTCCTTCAGAAAAAGAAGCGCCTAAAACACCAGAATAATGAGGTTCAACACCAAAAGAACGGCTAGCAATAACTGTTGAGTCTATATTTGTATATAAGTCTACAGTTGGAGCAAAATTCATATTAATTCCTAATGCTCGTAATTCTTTACCAATATAATAGCCCGAATACCAAGAATCTGATGGTAAACCGGAAGCTCCTATTGCAAGATTTCCAGGTGTATCACTTGTTGTGCCTTTAACATGTCGAATTAATCCGCCTTCTTGGTCTGTTGCAACATACAAAGGAATTTGAAAATGGCTCTTTTCAGCTTCTTTTTGTAGAAAAGTAATAGCTTCTGCTACTTCTACTTCATTTTCTGTGTTCCAGCCAAAAACTTTAACACTTCCGAGCTCTCTTTCAATTACCCAGCGGGTTAACAAAGGGGAAGGCTCAGATCCTGCCCAGCCAAACATAAATATTTGTGCTAATGCTTCATCATCGGTCATTCGATTAATTAATTCTTGAGCAAGTACTTTATTTGGATAATTACTCCAAAATGTAATGTTTTCACTTTCTGGTATAATTTGGGCAAAAATGGTGTTAAAAGCAAAAAGTAAAGATATAAAAAATGATAAACGTTTAATACAATATCTCCTTAGTATTCGTTATTTTTATTTTTTTTAGATAGAAAATTGCCAATAATAAAAAACAGTACAGACATCCATATAAAAATAAAGGTTAAAAGATGTGTACTTGTGAACAGTTCTTTATATACAAAAACCCCTATTAAAAATGCAATAGTTGGGCTACTAAACATTATTATTCCAACAACTGAAAAAGGCGTTGTTTTAACACCAGTAGAAAATAATATTAAAGGCAAAGATGTTAAAATACCAGCGCACGGTAAAAGTAAAAATTGAAAAGAATTCAAAACGTGAACTGCGCCATCATTAGAAAATTCAGCATTTAAGATATATACTAAAGAAAAAGGTAATAAAAAAAGTGTTTCAATTACCATAGCTGTGTTTGCATCTGAAAAAACCATTTTTTTTACTAAACTGTAAATAACAAAGGAGCTACAAATTAATAACGACATGATAGGTATTTGACCATATGCTAAAACTGATATTCCTACACCAATTAGGGCAAAAACAACAGCTACCCATTGAAGTTTAAAAAGCTTTTCTTTATACAGAAAAACGCCAATAAAAATTGAGAAAATTGGTGAAAGATAATACGCAATACTAGTTTCTAAAATTCTATCAGAATTTACTGCATAAATGTAAAGACCCCAGTTGATTGATATTAAAAAGCCAGCAAGCAAAAGCAAAAGAGATTCTTTCTTTGACTTAAAAACATTTTTTATTAAATATAACTTTTTTTGAATTAAAAGAAGAAAAAAACAAAAAACAAACGACCATAAAATTCGAGACATTAATATGTAGACAGAGGATAATGCTTCAAGTTGTTTCCAAAAAAGAGGCATTAAACCCCAAAGAATATAGCTTAAAATGATATAAAAGGTACCTTTTTGCATAGCTTATTATACCCAAAAATGAAAAAATTTTAAAGAGGTCTATAATATATACTTTTTTTAACATTTATACATATAAAAGCATTGACAAGATTTCATATGCGTATTACCATAGAATTAAGGATATTTATGAGTAAAAAAATTATTGGTATAAAACAGGCAGATGGCTCCTTTTTCCCTATTTTAAAGGATGGAGAACCTGCAAATAAGACACTAGAGTTAACAACAGTACGCGACGGTCAAACTGCTGTAAAGATAAATTTATATAAGCAGTATGAAGATACCAGCGACTTAGAATACGTAGATACCCTACTAATAGAAAATTTAGTTCCTCATTTAAAAGAGGAGCCATCTTTTTCTCTTTCAATCAATCTAGATGAAGATAATGTTCTAACTGCAGAGGTTTTAGACCCAGAAACTGGAGCTAAATCTGATACAGAGGTTTCACTAGTTACATTATCAGAAGCTCAACAAGGTGATTCTACAGATTTTGCTTTAGCAGACGATAGTGATATTTTTGATGATATCGCTGTAACAAATGTTGGCTTAGAAGATGACTTTAGTTCTCTAGCTTCTTTTGAAGAAGAGGATATAGTTGATACAAACGCTTTAGATAACGAAGAAAAATCAATAGAAGATACAGTGATTACTGAAGATGATCTTAGTTTTACTGACGGAGAGTCAATTTCTGATGATTTTTCTATGGATACTGAAGAAGATTTTGAATTTCCTGACAATAGAACCTTAATTGACGATACATCCTTAGATATAGAATCTTTCAATGATGACTTTTCATTTGCTGATGATGAAGTTGAACAAACAGAAGAAGAAACAGCAGAAACAACTGAGGAATCTTTCGATTTAGACGATCCGGATTTCTCCTTTGATGATAGCTCTCTAAGTGAAGATTTTTCTACAAATGAATTAGACTCATTTGATACCGATAGTTTAGATTTAAACATCGATAGCAGTAGCGCAGAAACAGATTCCATTCAGGAAGACACAACAGCTACAAGTGAAACTTCTTTTGACATGGATGATGATGATTTTTCTTTCCCTGAAAGCGCAGCATTACATGACGATTTTAATCCACCTGATGCCGATTTTGCAACTTCAACAACAAGTCTAGAGGATGACATTTCTTCAGACTCCCTTGATATGGGGGACGATTTTGGCGAAATAGACTCTACACAAGAGATGAGCCTTGATGGATTATCTACAGATACTTTTGAGATGGATGATGATACCTTTTCTAGTGACTCATTAGATTTAGGTGATGACTTTTCAAATGAAGCAATAGACTTTGATTCTGATTTTGATTTAGGTTCAAGCGAATCAATAAGTATGACTGATAACGAAAGCGAAATGGCTTTTGATAACGACATAGATGTTGGTTTTGGCCCAGATGAAGATTCTAACTTTTCAGATACAGTTTTTGATGATGATGTTCAGTATGCAGAATATGGTGAACAAAACACAAAAACAGAAAGCTCAACATCCTTTATACCACCACTATATGATAAAAAATTTAAAGAGGATATAGAAAAAAGACGCACTAGAAAAAAATATTCTATACCTATGATAGTATGTATTATTTGTGCTCTTGTTTGTATAGCTGCGGTAGTTATGGCTTTTATTTTCGGTAATTGGCCAGGAGATAATGCAGGAGTGGTAAATAATATTGTTACTGTTGAACCACCTCAAGTGTTTGAAAAAGAGCAACAAGAAAAGATGAACGAAGGAATTGTAACAAATCCTCCAGTTCCAGAAGAAAATACAATAGAAGTAGTTATTGAAGAAGAAGTTGTTCCTGTAAAGCCAGAGCCTGCCCCTGAAGCAAAAGTAGAAAACATTGAATACTTACTGCGCTGGGGTGATACGCTATGGGACTTAAGTGACACATATTATAGAAATCCTTGGTTATATGATACTATTGCAGATGCAAATGGTATAAAAGACCCTGATTATATTATTGCTGGAACATATATTTCTATTCCGCCGCGGTAAGGAAAAATCCAATAGTATGAATAAAATAGTAACATTTTTCTCATGTTTATTTATTGTTATGAGCATTTTGTCATGTTCATCGAATACAACAACAAGCAATTCAGACAAACTTATTGAAAGTTATGTAGCGCTCTCTGAGGGGCAAACTGATATTGCTAAAGACTTGCTTTTACAAGTAGAAAAAAAAGAACCTATAACAACTGCAAAGCTAGCTTTTGAAAAACTTATCCCTCTTCTTTATCACGAAAAAGAGTATAATGAAGTTCTTAAAAGAGTAGAAAAACAGCTTGAAGAACAAGCACAAAATGCAACCATATATCAAATAAATAGCAACTTTTTACAACGTTACAAGATTTTATCATCCATAGCATTGCAAAAAGAAGGTATACAAAACGAACTACAAGGGTGGCTTTTAACATCTGATATGTCGTTAGAACACACAGCGTTTTTCGATGAAGGTGTTTTTAAAAACTATTATAGTGCAGGAAATATTGATACTTCTCTTATGGATGAGATAGAAATTCGAAGTGCAGTCTTTAAGAGAGATTATGGACAAGCAATACGTAACATTGTAGCATCAACTGAATATATAAAAGAAAGTCCTGAAACATTTTTTGAAGATAAAGGATCGAGATATTTATCAGATTTAGGAAAAGCAACCTTGTATGGTTCAAACGATAATGATTTTTTTGCAAGAGCTTTTGAAACTGCAGCACAAACGTATCCGGAAAAAAGCACAGAAGCGTTTATGTGTTATTTTTATGCAGGAAGGTTATTTGAAGAAAGAGGACATACTAATGCTGCTTTAGATTCTTTTGAAAGAGCCATGAATGCATCAATAAATGATGAAAATTATGACAATGCATTGTGGTATTATTTAACTTCGGTAAGAAAAGTATCCTCACGGTCAGCAATAACCTCACTACAAGAATATGCTCCCCTGTGGAATGATCCTTATTATTTTGATGACTTTTTAGAGTCTCTTGCATTTCAACTTTTGGACAATGAAAATTATAAAGGCTTTTATGCTTTATACCAGGTATTGAAACCTTACATATCACCCATTGGATTATCAAAATATGCATATATATCTGCACTTTTAATTGAGCAAGAATATATTGAAGAACAAGGAAATAGAGAAGCTATTATTAGAAATCTCTATGAGACAGCGTATAGTGCAGATAATGGAAGTTTGTATTATAGGATAATGGCTTCTGTTCCGCTAAATATTTCAACATCCAAAGTTTTGCGAGATTTACTTGCTCGGGAAGAGCAAGAAGCAAACTATGACAAAGTGTTTGAAACCACACTAAATGATATGGTTTCTGCTGGTTTTATAGGGGATGCATATACTTTATATACTAGAAACAGCGATATAGTAAGCTTAGAGGGGGCGGTTGTATTAAGCCAGGCTTTATCAAGGGTTAACAATCCATTACTTGAAAATAATTATAGCAAAAATTATTATCCAGAATCACTGCGCCTTGCTTCTAGAGCTTTTAGTGAAAGTGGAAAAGATATTTCTAAAGAAGATATGAAACTATTATATCCACGATATTATTCAGATATCGTAACACAAACTTCTCAGGTATATGGCTTAGAAGAATTTATTATTTATGCAATTATTCGTAGTGAAAGTTTTTTTGATCATGATGTAATGTCTTGGGCCGGAGCTATTGGTTTAACTCAGTTAATGCCAACTACAGCAGGAGATGTAGCAAGAAAGCTAAAAGTAAAAGATTATGACTTACACAATGCACGACAAAATATTGACTTTGGAATGTTTTATTTTGATGAGCTTATACCTCGTGAAGGTGTAGATAATTCTATTTTAAGGGCTTTGTTTTCATATAATGCAGGGATAACAAATGTCAGAAGGTGGAATAGGCAGTTTCCAGAATTGAAAGACAGCCCTACTCTCTTTTTAGAAAAAATACCATTCGCAG
>CAYJLQ010000012.1:0-17589 GCA_964370725.1 uncultured Treponemataceae bacterium | reverse complement strand
AAAAGATAGCTGGGACTTAGATACAGATGCGATGGTAAATGTTGAAAATTCAAGTGGAATTATTTTTGCTAATCCTAATGCTCCTACTGGTATTGCCTTAACAGTAAATGAAATTGAAAGCATGCTACAGAAATATTCAAATGACAAAGTTATAGTAGTCGATGAAGCCTATGTAGATTTTTCTACAGAAACTGTGCTTAGTCTTTTAGAAAAGTACAAAAATCTTGTTATTGTTCGCACTTTTTCAAAATCATTTTCATTTGCAGGCATGAGGCTTGGCTATTGCATTGCACATCCAGAAATTATTGACGCAATAATGAAGGTAAAGAATAGTTTTAACCACTTTCCTGTAGATGCTTTTGCACAAAAATTTGGATCTATTGTTTGTAACAATTGGAAAGATTATGCAAAAACTGCAAAGATTATTGCGAATGATCGAGATGTTTTTACACAAACCCTGAGGGAAAACGGCTGGGAAGTAATTACATCAAAAACAAACTTTGTTATGGCTCGTAAACTTTCGGGCGAAACTGGGTTAGATATCTATGAAGCGCTAAAAAAACATTCTTTTTTAGTACGCTATTTTGACAATCCAAAAACTGTTGACTGGGTACGTATAAGTATTGGTAAAACAGATGATATGCTTGCGTTAGCAAAAATAATGTCTAATCTATCTTTTTCTTAGATTTAGGAGATACATATGAAGTTTTTAATTTTATCGGATATACATGGAGCCATTGCTAACCTAGACAAGTTAGATGCTGAGTTTTCTAAGGCTGACGCTGTATTAGTCGCTGGTGACTTTGCAGAGTTTAATAATATACCAAGCGGGGAGCCAACGCTAAAGCATTTACTAGAAAAGCATGATAGAATGTTTTGTATTGCAGGGAACTGTGATGAGCCTTCTTTTGTTGATACGCTTGATGAGCATGATGTTTGTGTTCAAGGCTCAATTGTTTTTTCAGAAGGCCTTGTCTTTTCAGGAAGCGGGGGAGCTTTAAAATTTACTGGGGCGACTCCATTTGAAAGAGACGATGAAGAAATTTTAAATGATTTGCGTATGGCAACTGAATTAGGTGAAAAGGATAATCTTATTTTACTTATTCACCAACCACCACAGAATACCAAGCTCGATGTTATAAGTGCAGGCGCACATGTTGGCTCTAAACTGGTTAGAGAATTTATTGATGAATATAATCCCCTATTAGTTGTAAGTGGTCATATTCATGAATCTTTTGCAATTGATACAATTGGAAACACAACACTTGTAAACCCAGGCTCCTTAGCAGAAGGACGTTATGCAACGGCAGAAGTCATAAAAGAGTCTGGTAACTGGACTGTATTAAAGAGCGAATTAAAATCTTTATAATTCGTTTGTTACAAAGCGGAAGCCCATATAATTATATGCTTCGCCTGGATTGTATGCGTAGCGATCAGCGGCATAGATAAACGAAGCATATTCGCTCCAACTTCCACCTCTCATTACTCTTTCGGTACCCAAAGTCGTGTTGTTTTCAATTGGTTCGTATTCAGAATACCAATCCCAACAAAATTCTAACACATTGCCACTCATATCATATAGTCGGTGTCCATTTGCCTGCCCGCTTTTAGGAATGCTTGTAGGTCCCATAAGGCTATTTGCCGTAGCTATATTTGCCGTGCCTGGTATAAATACTTTTGAGCCGTTTATGAGTGAGTTTTGTATGCTAAGTTCATGCGCTTCAGCTATAGTTATAAAATCCCATGCAGGTCCTGATGCACTTGAACCACTTGCATAACTGTTTGGCCCTGATTTTCCTTCTTGTTTACGGGCTGCATACTCCCATTCTGCTTCAGTAGGAAGTCGGTATCCATTTGCTGTAAAATCGCATACTGAAAGATCTATTCTCGCCGCATCTGTTGCGTCTCTTAGAACTTCATTTTCATATGTGTAGCTTGGACTTCGTCCCATTATTTCAGAAAAAGCGTTACACCAGATAACTGCATCTCGCCAGCTAATAGTTGTAACTGGCTGAAAATTACCTGTAGGTGTAGGTTTTTGACCTCTTCTTCCAGTAGATCCTTCTTGACCTGGATGTTGAAATACATATCCTAGTTCACTTTCTGCAATGTCTCTTACATAATACCAAAGTGCATAACTTGTTTCATACGCATTCATATAAAAATGTTGTACACTTCGAATAGCGCTTACCGATTGAACATCTTCTCCGATAGTAAAAATATCGCCACCTTGGGCTAATGGTATAAAATCTATGTGTTCATCTAAGGGTATTGCAATTTCTAAAATATAGTCTAATCCGATAGTGCCGCTAGTATCTTCGCTGCTTATTGTATGTGCTATTGCAAGGAAACATACGCATAAAAATAGTATTTTTTTCATAACTACCTCTGTTGTTTTACTTTAGGTTTTCTTTTTTTTAGGGGATTTTTTGTTTTCCAATCTGAGAGAACTGCTAGGGCAAGTAATCCTCCAAATAAACATATCGCGCTTATAATAATCATTCCAGACCAACCTGATGTTTCAAATGGTAGAGGAACGTTCATTCCAAAAAAGCTTACTATAAATGTTGGAACCATCATTACAAGTGATATAACAGTTAATCTTTTCATTACAATGTTTAGGTTATTGGATATAACTGATGCAAATGTATCCATCATACTTGTAAGAATATTACTGTACGTATTTGCCATTTCTAATGCTTGGCGATTATCTATTGCAACATCTTCTAACCAATCTTTATCTTCCTTGTCTAAACTTATGATATGTGTTTTTGTAAGTTTTTCCAAAAGCATTTGGTTTCCTGTAAGAGATGTTGTAAAAAACTCTAGAGATTTTCCCAAGTTTAATAAGAGCATTAGTTCATTATTTTTTACAGAACGCTCTAGTGTACTTTGTATTGCCGTTGAACGCCTATTGATTTCTTTTAGGTAGCGTAAAAATGTTGAATCGCTTCGGCTAAGTATTCTTATAACAAATGCTGGAAAATCGCTGAGTGTTAAGTCTCTAATTCTATTTGCTGCTATATCGTGTAACACTTCACAATCTGTCCAACAAATGGTTATTATCGTATTTTTAAACAATATTATTCCAAGCGGAACTGTGATATAGCTTATGTCATGGTCTGGTGTAAAAAGTGGGAGTCTCATAATAATGAGCGTATAGTCGTCTGCTTGTTCTATACGAGAAAGTTCGTCTTGGTCAAGGATATCTAATATATGTTCTTGTTCAATATTATAATTTTTTTCTAATATTCTAATATCTTCTCTTGTTATTGATCTAACATCAATCCACTGATTTTTTTTTCTTAGAGATTCTTCTTCTGTACATTGGATAAGCTTACCATTTTTTTCTTCCCAATACGTTATCATTTGCTTATCCTCCTTGCCCTTCGGCACTTTAAGGTTTCCTTCTCTTTATATTTATTTTATACCTCCCCGAGAAAAAAAGCAAGGGCAGGTGAGAGATGTTTTTTTGTGGGGAATAAAAATAAAGATTTAAAGCAAAAAACTCTCAAATTTTTTAAACAGAACGTTAGAAGTATATATGTAATTCGGAGGTAGATATGAAAAAATCACTTTTTTCAATATGTATTTTTTTATCTGTCATGTTTACATTTGCAGAGCAAAATACTGATACTGTAAGTTTTGACTTTGTAATGCAAGATATTAAAGACATTATTTACGCTGTTTCTCTTGTGCAAGGTGTTCCTATGGTATGTGATGATACAGTAACTGGTAAAACTAGTTTTCGTTTTTCTGGCACTTCCTTTGAAAAGGCTGGAGAAGCTTTTTTACTTGCTAACCGTTTATATGCGCGCCTAGATGATGGAGTTATAATTCTTACAAAAATACACATTGAAAAAGAAATTTCTAATACCTACTCTATAAATGCGTATGATATTAGTCCAGCTGTGTTATTAAATAAAATATCTGAAACTTCTCATATTCCCATAACTTACGACTTACTTCCCGTTACTCCCGTTTCCTTGCATGTTAAGAAGGTAAAAGTTGAAGAAGCTGTGTCAATTATTATGCGCTCGTTTCCTGGGTATTCGGTTCAACGCATTGATAATTCAATAAGTATTAGTAAGGATTCTTTTTCGCAATCTATGCAAAGTTCTTTTACCCAAAATGTTGATTCTAATATTTCAATACAGGAAATTGGTAATTCTTATTCTCTAGATATTACTTCGGGAAGTTTTTTCGAAGCCATTGAAGCATTATTCTCTATTTCGCAAAGTCAGTTTTCTAATTTAATGCATGACGATAGGGTAATTACTCGAATTGTATCAAGGTCTGCAAGCTTAGAAGAATCCTTGAATATGCTTTGTTCTCAAGCTGAAGCAAGCTACACCTTTTATGATGATATGTATATTATTTATGGATATGAAAATGCTAGGAAAAATTTTATAAATTCTAATACTTTTTGGAAAACAATAAGGCTTAAGTATATACGTGCGGAAGTATTTGTATCTTTTTTTAAGGAACGTTTTTCAGATATTGATTTATTAATTTTATCTGATACGCAAGTTCAAATAGAGGTAAGCCCTTTAGAAGAGCGTGAAATAGATGTGTTTTTAGCGTTATGTGATGTGCCGTATAAAATACATCATATAACACTTCAATATATTACAACTGAAAAATTTCTTTTACATTTACCTCCTGGCTTAGATGCAAAACAGTTTAGCGACTTGGGAACAGGACATGATATGTTTTTTTCTGGAAGCGAAGAGTCGTTTAATCACCTTCAAAAAGTACTTACACACTTAGATAAGCCATCGGTAATAATTGGGTACGATTTATTGGTACTACAAGTTCAAGAAAGCGATTCATTTAGTTGGCGTCCGAGCCTTTCTGCTGAGAGCGTTTCACTTGGAGATAAAACACAGCTTTCAGGTCACCTTGGGTCTGTCTTCGCACTCAATCTAGATGTAGTTTCGGTATTTGGATACACATTTGCAGCAGCATTACAAACAGCAATCGTTGAAAACAAAGCTAACGTATATGTAGATACAACACTGCAAGGAATATCAGGGAGTCCCATACACTTTCAAAATACAAATACCTATCGTTATCAAGATACAGCAATAGATCCAGACTCTGGAAAGCCTGTGTATTCTGGCGTAACAAGAGAAATAATTGCTGGCTTTGTATTAAGCATTGAAGGTTGGGTATCTGGGGATGGCATGGTTACAACAAAGGTTACTGCTTCTTTATCGAGAAGAGGGGCTGATGTATCGGAAAGTGGAAATCCTCCAGCTACCTCTGAAAAAATTGTCACAACCGAAGTGCGAGGTAAAAGTGGTGAGCCTATTATTTTAAGTGGTTTAGTGCAAAATGACTCTACTTTTGTTGAAGAGGCAAGTCCTTTTTTGTCAAAGATACCAATTATAGGCTGGTTTTTTAAATCGCATCAAAAGAACGAGGAAAAGACGGAAATGATTATTTACCTTGTTCCTCATGTTGAATCTTTATATTAGGAGTTCTTATGAAAAATTTTAGTTTATCGCCTGTTTTTTGTGCTCATAATGGAGTTGTTCTTCTTGAACAAAACGATAAGAATATTGTAATTGGTATGCTTAAAAAAGATGAAGCGTTATGTGAAAAAATTGAGACACGGTATCTACAATTTCTTCATGCATACTTTGATATTGAAAACATTGAGAATATTCATAATTTTATTAGCTATAAAATAATTGATAATGATACCTTCATTAGAAAAACATCAAAAGAGTTTTCATATAATGCAAACTCTCAAAGTAAACCCTCGTTACTAGTAGAAAACGATTACGAAGAAAATATTCAAAGTCTTACCAATTTAATTGAGGATGCCCCAATTATTCATTTATTAAATTCTTTGGTATTAGAGTGTATTGAAAAAAAAGGCAGTGATATTCATATAGAACCTTTTAAAGATGGAGCTAGAATAAAAATGCGTATATTTGGAGATTTGGAATTATATTCAGTAATTGATTCTAAAACTGCGCGAGCCTTAGTACTTCGTATATTGTTCTTAGCAGGTTTAGATATTACAGAGATCCGAAAGTCACAAGATGGGGCTTTTCATTTTGAAGCTGGCTCAGTTGAAAGTGAAGTACGCGTTTCCATGATACCTTCAAGTTTTGGGTCTTCTTGTGTTTTGCGTATTTTAATTGCAAAAGACTTTGTACAAAATTTTTACGACTTAGGATTTTCTCCTTGTCATAGAGAATTTTTAGAAAGTATATGCTCAAAAACTAATTCTCTTTTTTTAGTTTGCGGGGCAACAGGGGCTGGGAAAAGCACCACGCTTGCTGCTATGCTGCATAGTTTAGCTAATCACAAAAGAAAAATTATAACTATTGAAGACCCTGTTGAATACAGATTAGATGGAATAATACAAATACCTGTGAATCTTTCATTAGACATGGATTTTCCGAGCGTGTTACGCAGCACTTTTCGACACGATCCTGATGTAATAATGGTAGGTGAAATTCGAGATGAAAAGACTGCACAAATTGCGGTGCGCTCTGCTTTGACAGGACACTTAGTATTAGCAACGCTTCACACAATTGATGCACCATCTTCCATAATTCGATTGCTCGATATGGGGATTGAAAGTTGGTTACTATCTTCAGTTTTTGGAGGTGCAATTTGTCAACGTTTAGTTAAAAAGTATTCAGATTATGGAGTGTCATATTTGCCAGTTGCTGAAATACTCCCTTCTTGTAACGATATTGAAAATCTAATATTAAAGAAAGCTAGTATATGTGAATATCGAACATGGATGCAAGAACACAATATTATGAGCATGATAGAGGATGAAGCTTATGCAACTTGTATATGATTCTTTTTCATTCTTAAACCAATTGAATACCTTGGTAAAGAATAATATCCCCATTGTTTCTGCTCTTTCAATTCTTGCAAACTTAAACGGTGAAAGTACATATGAATGTAAAACCAAGAATATCGCATTACATTTTTTAGAAAACATTCAAAAAGGATATAGTTTTACAACATCTTTATTTTTGTGCTCTCAATTAAACCTTTCTAATAATAGTGCAAAGCTATTACAGGCAGCAGAACAGTCTGCATGCATAAAAGAAGTGCTTGATTTTATATGTCTTCAACATGAACAAAAAATTAAAACACATAAAGATATTCAAAATATTATTGCGTACCCAATTCTTATTGTTTTATTAACTATTTTTGGAACTGCGCTTCTTATTCACTATAGGGATCTTTTTTTGACAAATCTTTCGCTGGATAACATCTTTAAAATTGTTGCTCAAGCGATAGTCATTCTTATGATGCTACTCTGCATTCTTGCGATGTATGTGTATTTTTCCTTTAAGGAAAATACTGGGTATACACTTTTTTACAGCTTGGGTTTTTTGCAACAATCTGGCTTTACTTTTTCTAAGTCACTCGAATTGTGTTTGGAATGTAATAGTAAGAATGCTGCTTTATATTGCGCTTATAGAAAAATTAGTAAAGGAGAGGAAATATCAAGAGCATTTCGAGAGGCAAAACTTGCTGATGATAAAAATGCGTTGTTGTTAGAACTTTCAGAGCAAAGTGGGACAGTTGGATTAGCTTGTAGTCAAATTGCTCACATATTACTAACAAAATATGAGGAAAGAAAAAGGCGTTGCATTCAATTATTAGAGCCTCTTCTTTTATTAATTGTTGGTGTTTATCTTATCATTCTAATGAATGGTATTGTTGTTCCTTATATTAGCGATTTTGGAGGTGTTTTATGAAAAATGATAAGGGATTTACGTTTATTGAAACCTTAATTGTTTTAGCAATTATGTTAATTTTAAGCGCTGGTATAGGGCTTTCTGGCTCCAAATATATAGAAAGGTCCCGTAAAAGTACGGCAATTAATGAGATTGCTGTGTACACAAACGCCTTGTATACCTATTACTTAGATTGCGGAATATTTCCTTCGGAAACTCAAGGTTTAAAAGCTCTTTGGGTAAAACCTGATTTTTATCCTATTCCATCTAATTGGCAAGGACCTTACGTTAATAAATTGCCTGGAGTTGACCCATGGGGAAGGGAATATATCTATTCATTACAAAATGAAGCAGGGCTTCCATTTTCAATAATGAGCACTGGTTCTGATGGATTGGCTATTGAAGGAGCAGAAAATGACAACATTTATTCATGGAAGTGATAAGGGTTTTATAGTACTAAAATCAATTGCAATTATGTTCTTTTTGTTTTTATTCCTAATGAGTATTCTTGAAATTGAACATAGAAAGTCAGTTCAAGCAAGGTATGAATATGAGCTAGCTGTAGAAAAGTATGAAAATGCTTTACTTGTTAGGCGTTAAAAGAGTACCAGGAGGTAGTTATGAAACTGATCGAAGTAATTATTTTGTTTACGTTACTTATTCTTTTTACGAATCTGTGCACCACTATCAGTATACAAATATTTGAGTATCGTAGTGATTCCCTATATTACTTGCAAAAAACGAAAGACCTACTACAAGCACATGTTGATTTAATAAATAACAATGAGGAAGGTGTATATGAGTCAAAAAACAATCCTTAAAAATACTGACTATACAAAATACTATTTAGATTTTCCAAAAAAAGACTTTCAAATTATATTTTTCAAAAAAAAGCTACATCATTTTGTTAGATCAGAGCTAGAAAAAATACATCCTTTTTTTGGGTCTCATTGCATGTTTGATACTTCTTTATTAATAAAAAATAAAAAATTGTGTATAAGAGCAATTGTAATGGATATAGGCTTTATTTCGCAATATGAAAAGGATAATAGGCAAGGAAAACTTTATATTAAAACAAGCAATGATAATAGATTTATTAGGATAAAAGAAATTGGAATTAACAATGTTTCAAAAGTAAGACAAATACTATTAGCTTCAGCTTTGATTACAATTCTCTTTTGTGGCTGTATGTTTATTGTACAGTCAAATCAAACGCCTACTGTTTCTATAGTTATTCCTGAAAAAATTACAGAAACTACCTTAGAAAAAAACAGTATGGATGTGTTGTATTCTCATATAAGTGAGTGGCTTGATTTAAATACTATGTGTACTACCTTTTCTTATTCAAGTCGTATCAATAATTATGATACTTCAACATATATAGCTGATTTTGAGATAAGCTTTATTGGCTTACTTCCTGAAGATATTATAAGTGTATTTGAAAATTCTAAAGATGTAGGTTCAAGCGCCGTATTAAAAAATGGCTTAAAAATACATCCTGTAACATTTAAAGATAATATTCCCCATTTAACATTGTCCTTATCAACACATATCCCAGTTATTAATGATTTTAACATTGAAAACAAGTCTACAGCACATAGTTCAATAAGAAAAATTGTGTTGAACTATGAAGGAACAATACAAGAAGAAAACTGGGAAAAAAGAAGTATAAGTTTTTCTATACCAATTATGCAGTGGGAAATGTTTTTCCTTAATTTAAAAGAGTCAATGAAAATAAGCGAACAAGAATTTGAAAGCTTTTCCTTTCAGTGCGATAAAAACGCTACTTATACTGATTGTATTATCATGTTAAGCGATAGAAAGCTTGGAGTAGAGATACCTTCTCTTGAAACAATTTTTGAAGCGCAGCGCGTAGCCTTCATTGATCAAGAAAAGCAGCTTGCCTTTTCTGCAGGTCAAACAGCATTAAAGCATGCATCTGTATACGAAAGAGTAAAAATAGGTGGCGTAAAAAAAAGTGATGGTTCTGAGATGAGTTTTTACTTAACTCAAGAAGGGAATATTGTTGTAAAGGAGGAAAAATGAAAAAAAGGTATTTATTTATTTTGGCAGTAGCCTTAATCTTGAGTAGTTGTATGCACATGGAAACTATCCCATACGCAGTAACTGAGCCTGAGTGTGTAATAGGGAAAGTGGATGGCATTCATGAATTTGTTGGCTTGCATTTTACTTTTTACAATAATTCAGAAAAGAGTATTAACAAGTTAAAGTTTTCTTTTATTGTGTTTGATAGCACTGGTGAAAGCAGCCCCTTTATTGGTTCTAACATTTTGACAGCAAATTATACAGACTCAATTGCTCCTAGTGAGTCTCATGATGTTGTCTTTAGTCTTGATTCTTATACAAGCGAAATACCTACCGAGCCGTACATTATTGATTTTTTTTATATTACAAAGATAGAATATGATGACGGCTCTGATTGGAGTGATCCGTATGGTTTCTGGATTCCGGGGGGCTTATGAGTTTTACAGCAAAAAAATATCAACTGATAGTAGTGGTACTAAGTGCTTATATGTTTTTTTCATGTTCACAACCATTCACTGGTATTTTTATTCGAGAAGGAGATGCAGTTCCTAAAAAATCAAAAATGCGAGAATGGACAATAATGCTGTATATGGCGGCGGATAATAATTTAGAGAGTGATGCTATACAAGATATAAATGCTCTAGAGTCATTAGATTTTTCATCTAAAAATATCTCAGTTCTTAGTTTATTAGATAGAAGCACTGGCTACGATGAAACAAATAATAATTGGAGTGAAACTCGTTTGCTTGAAGTAAGCAATGATCCAGATGGTGTTAACGGCGTACTTGTATCAAAGGAATTGGACTCAAGCGAATTAGCCTTATTTGCAGGAAGCGCAACAGAACTTGATATGGCAAATAAAAATACATTAAAGAGTTTTATAGAGTTTAGTTATGAACATTATAATGCTGAAAACTATGCTCTTATTATTTGGGGGCATGGTGGAGGGTGGCGCTCAGTTATATCTGATAGTAACACAAGAACAGCTATGGATCTTGCATCTTTTCGTAATGCAGTAGAATTATCTACTACTGAAAAGAAGCTTTCTGTGATAAGCTTCGATGCTTCCTTTGGAGCAACCTTAGAAACACTGTGGGAAGCAAAAAATCTATGTACATGGTTTACAGGAACAAGTGGCACAATGTCTCAATCTGGTTTTGATTATAAAAACATATTTTCAAATTTTTTACAAACGCCATGCTCTGTAGAAGATTTTGTGCAGTCTATGAACTTGTATCAAAAAAACTCAAGTATAAAAATGGATACAATAAGCGAGATAAAAGTATCCTTTGATGAGTTTACTAGATATATAGCCTTGCATATTGACAATGCTGAAAAACAAACTGCTTTGAAAAACTTGCTACTAAACGATGTTTTATCGTATAAGGCTTCTACTTACCCAACAGATATGTACATAAATATATATGATTTTGTTACAAAGGTTGTAGAAAATGTGTATGTTTTTTCGAGTGAACATAACACTCAAGAGAAAATAAGGGCGCTAGGCACTAATCTTCAATCATCTCTTGTAACAGCTACAGGAGGGAAAAGTGAAAAAGCTATTTCTGTGTTTTTAATATCATATTTAGCGGATGGCATCCCTGATTCAGTGTTTCCACATCAATATGTTCAAAGTGATGTGTCGGAAAATCTTATTACATTTGTAAAAGAAAATGATGGATGGGTTCCTACCAATAATAAAATTACATCTTTATTAGATAAAGCATTTTTTACCGTTTTTTAAGACTAACACAGTGTGTAGAACTTACTATGTCGAGCTACAGTATTGCTGTATGTATCCTTTGAAAAGGTAATGTATACCTAAAAGAGAGGTTTTATGAAAACTAAAAGAAATTTTACCGTGTTTTGTTTATTCTTTTTTGCACTAACACTGCAAGTATCATTTGCACTTGAAAATGATTATAAAATGGTTGATTCTTATGATATCTTTAACAAGGAAGTGCTTTCAAAAGAATACGATTCAATAGCTGAATACTATGCATACCCTGTTACAGTTAGATTAAGTAATCTTAAAAAAGTTACCTTTGCAAGTATTTTGCCTGTGTATACCCAAGATAGAGGCTGGGTTCGGTCTCAGTTTTTGCGAAAAGGTGATAAGGTATTATATCTTAAAAAAGGGGATGTAAGGTATGTTTCAATTTGGAATGTATCCCAAGAGGAAGACTTGCATGTTTTTTACACATATGTGAATGTGCATGATACTCATAATTACTTTAAGGATAATATTCTTGTTCATAATAGAGGTAATAAGGATTCAAAGAAAAAAACTAGTTCTAGTTCTAGCTCTAGTTCTTCATCTTCTTCGACTTCAAATTCTTCAGGTGGGCTTTTTATAACATCAGAAACTATAAATAATTACGATGAAGCGCATAAATATTTTAGCCCTTATGGTGGATTCCCGACCGGATATTCCTCTAGTAGTACAAACACTGATTCAAAAAATCAATCAAGTTCTGGCTCAAAGACAAATACGAATGGGAACAGTACTAATACCATTTTTTCAATGGCGGAGGATGTTGCCAAAAAAAAACTTGAGGCTGCAAACGTAGCACTGGACAAAGCTATTGAAATAGGCGAATCCTATTCTAAAATTAGCGAACTAATTTCTGCAAGAGAAACAGCTTCAAAACAATATCGAGTGATAGTTGAAACAAATAGAAAAAGGCAAGAATCTCAACAAGTTGGAGACCCCGTACTTGTTAGTTCTGGAATATTTATCCAAAATGAAGATGATATTGTGATAGAGGGGAATCTTTCTTCCATCACAATAAGCCGTATATATAAAAGTTCTAATAAGGGAGACTATGCCATTGGTCAAAACTGGGCATCAATATTAGACTCAAGACTTATTAGAGGTTTTGACGATTATCCACAAAAAGCTTCTTCTCTTGTGTATGTAGAAATGGAAAAATTAAAAACACTTCAGTCTAATGTAAGTTTTTATAATAACTCTTCTACGTATAATACAATTCAAAGTCAATATGATGACATGAACGATACGTATAAAGAACTGTTAGAAACAGAAAAAAACAATGACACATACCGTGACTTAAACAAATATGTTATCTTACCAAATACGCCAGAAGAATATTATAATATTGGAACTAATTTTTTAACATACATAGAGGAGGATGGTAGTCCGTATGTTTTTCAATATTCAGGCGGCGGGGTTTGGTATCCTATTAATGCTCATAAAGCACAGTTCATGAAAATTGTTAGTAGGAATGGTGCAGATAGTATAGGTGAATCTGGTTTTATTCTCTATGGTAAGGGGAGAATAAAAACATGGTTTGACTCATGGGGACTAATAGAAAAAAGAGTTGATTCAAACAATAATGAAATAAGTTTCCACCGTAATAATATTACAAAAAAACTAGAAATAATAAAAACACCTGAAGGGAGAGAGATTTTCTTTGAATACAATGCACAGGGTTTTCTATCAAGCATAAAAACTTCAAGTGGGCAAGAGGTAATCTACAGGTATTCTAAAGATAACCTTGCGTCTGTAACTGATATATATGGTGACACAAATTCTTATGAATACGATTCCTTTGGGAAGCTTATTAAATTTATAAAGCCAGATGGTAGCTTTGTATCATTTAAGTATAATGCGCAAAATGCACAAGGTGAATATCTCACAAGCTCCACAATAAATGAAGAAGGCTTTACAGAATATTTTGAGTATGATCTACCTAATAAGCTTACTATATACACTGATCATACAGGATTTTCTGAATATATTTACTACGATGATGAGCACCGCACTATAAAAACTATAGACAAGCTGGGTAAACGCAGCTCATACACATATGATTCAAAAGGCAATATGTCGTCTATGTCTGTAAACGGGAATACTATTTCGTATTCATATGATGATAGAGGGAATCTAATACAAGAGCGCTACTCTGATGGTAGCAATAAATCTTGGAGCTATAACAACTTTGATCAAGTTTCTCAATATGTTGATCGTGATGGAAAGTCAAGTACTATTAGCTATGACTCAAAGGGTAATGCAATTGCCTACCGTAGTGGGAATTTGCTAGTTCATCAAGCTGTATATGATGAAAACGGAGCTATTTTAAAGATCATTGGATATAACGGAACGGAAACTCATTTTTCTTATGATGATGAATATAATATCATTGGAAAAAAAATGGGGAAAATAATAGAGCATTTTGAATATGATAAAAGTGGGAACATAATAAAATATATTGATGGCGAAAATAGAACTTTTACTTATGAATACACTGACAAAACTATAGTTCAAACTACTCCAATGAAGCTTCAAAGAACTTACACCTTTAATAACAGAAAAGATATTGAGAGTGTAAAAGAAGTGGATCTTATTACAGGTGCAGTGCGGCTTTTTGAATATATCTATGACAAACGCCATTTATTGTTACAAATAAGGGAAGACAGTAAGGCACTTGTTAGTTACACCTATTATCCTGCGGGACAAATTAAAACTGAAACCTACGGAGAAAAAGGGTCTCAAAATTATTGGGTTAAAGAATATGAATTGCATAATGGTGCTAGTTATACTGTCAATAGAAAAATGTTTGGAGAAGATGGTATACAAAGAGGTGGTATGTTTTCAGAATCTTATACGTATAAAAATGGAGGAGACATACTTACGCGTACAATTCCTCTTAAAGGGACAGAAGAATTTAATTTTGATTCTTGGAATAGGTTACGCTCAAAAGAAAATTTTGCAGGTGATACTATTAAGCGTGTTCTTAGTTCTGAAGGTAGAGTTTTAGAAGAGCAAACAAATTTCGGAGGCTGGTTTGAGGCGGCATATAATGCGCAAGGTTTATTGTCCTTTTCTGCTGAAAAAAATAAAAAAGGATTAAGCTTTGCTTATAATGCTGATGGGACTTTGAAATCAAAAACTGATTATCAAGGTAATGTTACAAAATATGAATATAATGAACAAGGTTTACTATTTTTAGAAAGTAGTGCCTCTGGTAATGCTTTTTATATGTATGACAAAATAGGACGGCTTACATGCGTGCTTATTGGTAACACGAATGAAATTGATAAAGCGTCGCAATATATAAAAATTGAGTACTCAAAAGATTCTAGGAGTGTAGCACTCGATTATGGCGGAGTTTATACAGAAATATATATTCTGAATGCATGGGGTGATGTTGTAAAAAAAATAGATGGCGAGAAAAATACCTTTGTAAATGAGTATAACTCTTTAGGGCTAGTAACCAAGAGTATTGACGCATATGGAAATGTTACCCTTTATGAATACAATGCAATTGGTAAGATTTCAAAAATAATACAACGTGACAAAACTGAAATAACTTATGCCTACAATCACTTGTTTCAACTTCAAAGCATTAAAGATGCTTTGGGAGTACAATGGCAAGGAGTCTATGATGAAGCTGGGCGGCTTATCCAAGAAAGTGGAAGGGCTTTAATTGAAAAGACCTATGAATATGATAGCCTTGACAGAATTACACGTATAAGCATAAAAGGTGAAACTATTGAAGAATATACTTATGATGCGTTTGGTAAAAATATAACGTATGTGGATGGGAAGGGTAACACCTATGGGTATACACTTGATTCATTTGGTCGTTTAGAAAGTGAAAAAAATCGCTTAGGTAATGTTCAAACTTACCTGTATAATGATATTGGACGGATGATAGAAAAAAGAGATTTTAACAATGGAAAGCAAACAATGTTTCTCGATGAGGGGAAAAAAGTACTGCAAACTACGTATAGTGATGGCTCTGAGATTTTATATACATATTCCTTTTCAGGTCTTCTAAGAGAAGCAAAAAATGTTACTGGAAAAATCATATATACGTATAATAAAGCTGGTTTGCTTGAAAGTCAAATTGATGAAGGAGCTGGCGAAAAAACCCTTTATATGTATGACAAAGCAGGAAGACGCATACGCTATGTTTCTGGAGATAGAGATGTTACATATACGTATGGTAAAAACGGAGAGATTATAAGTGTGCATGATAATTCACAAAGGCTCTCTGTAAAATTTACCTATGATTCTATGATGAGAGAAGTTGAAAGGATTTTTGCTAATGGAGTTACACAAAAAACGATATACGATGAAGTTGGCAGAACTATTCTCATAATAGAGAAAAACGCTTCTGGTAAAACTACAAGGGCTGAAGGATATGTTTATAATAGCCTTGGAAAAATAAGTATAAAGGTAAATGAAAAGGCTCAAATTACAAAATATGAATATGATGCGCAAGGGCGGCTTTCTAATGTGTTTTATCCATACAGTGCTGAAAAGGCTTTATATGATAAAAATGAAGCTATTATTTCGGGGCTTTTTGTTACAGACACTATGAATAAAGCAGAATTATTAAACTTAGCAAAAGAAGAATATAGAGATGTTTCTAATATATTAAATTTAATAGGCTATGGCTATTCAAATACTCTTCGAAGTGTGCAAACTTCGTGGAAGGAATCTTTTACATATGATAAAAATGTGAATCGTTTAACTAAAACAACTGCATGGGGAACTATTCACTATAAGTATGATGTAGAGAATCGCTTAGTGCATTCTGGGCAGCAAGGTGCTGGAACAAACTTTACGTATGATGCAAATGGGAACCTTTTAGTAAAGGAAAGTGTGTATAAAACAGAGCAGTACAGATACAATGGGATTAATAGAATGATTAGTTCTGTTATAAGTGATACTATTCTAAAAACAAAGGTTGCAACTCAGTATGCGTATGATGCATTTGGAAGGCGAAATATGGTTCAAAATGAAGATTTTCCGACAATGCGCACCTTGTACGATGGGTTTAGTCATGATATAATTAGAGAAGCAGAAGTTTTTTCAAATGGTGCGTTTACTACAAGTAATCTTTTACAAGGGATGCGCTATCGTTTTTCTGTTTCCAGTGATGAAAGGTATAACTTTGTTGAAGAAGAAGCCTTAGATACTGTTTACAAAAATGTTGATGATTATAAAAAGAGTAATGGTCGTTTTACAGGCACAAAAATATCGCTTTATGCAAAAGGAGATAGTGTTGGGATAAATTATACCGAAAGTGGACACCGCTCAACATTCTATTTTGGAACTGACATACTCGGTAGTATTCGAAGTACAACTCAATCTAATGCAAACCTTGCATCTCGTTATGAATATGATGCGTTTGGAAATCCTTATCAAGGAAGTTTTGTAACTGGCCTTCATAACGGGTACACTGGAAAACCTTTCGATTCTGAAACAAATCTCTCTAATTATGGATACAGAGATTATTCACCTCAAGATGCTCGATTTACAACACTAGACCCCATTAGAGATGGGAACAACTGGTTTAGCTATGTTGTAAATGACCCTGTGAACTTTGTGGATTTATGGGGTCTAGAAACAGTATATCATCAAACTAATATAAAGCAACAAGATTATGCGACAACATTGACTGAAGAAGGTTATATTGAACCTGTTTTTTTGGGTAATTCTACTACTGTAACAGCAGATGTACAGGGATGCTATTTAGTGTGTGTATCTAATGCAACCTATGCATTAAAAGAAGAAGGTGCACCGATATTAAAAATAAATGGTGACAAAAGTAATTTTCTTAGCGCTACAAGTAATAGTCCTCAATCTATTGATGCACAGAAATTTGCAGAAAATAACGGGCTTGAATTTGATTATTGGACAAAAAAAGCACAAGGTAATCTTTCTACAAAAATTAATGAGCTTGATGCATCAGATACTGAATATGCTATAGTTGCACAATTGCCTTATAATAGCGCTGGTGATTTGCACTGGGTAACCATTACTGGAGAAACTGAAATGCGCTATGAT
>CAYJLQ010000011.1:0-19178 GCA_964370725.1 uncultured Treponemataceae bacterium | reverse complement strand
GAAGGATTTTACTATAAACCAAGAATTGATGCAGAGCTTTTGCGCCAATATTCTGGCGGCCTTGTATGTACCACCGCCTGTGTTGCAGGACAACTTCCACAGCTTTTATTAAACGGCCAACATGAACAAGCGGAAACCTTTATAAAAGATTACCAAGAAATTTTTGGAAAAGAAAACTTTTTTATAGAACTTCAAGATCACGGATTAGACATTCAAAAACGTGTAGAACAACCACTAATCGACATTGCACAAAAAATGAATGTTCCAATGATTGTTACAAACGACTCTCACTATGTTAGAAGAGAAGACTGGGAAGCACATGATGTACTCCTTTGCGTTGGAACAAAAAAGCTTAAGAGCGATGTTGATAGAATGCGCTACGATGGGCAAGAGTTTTACTTAAAATCTGAAGAAGAAATGCGAAAGCTCTTTCCAAATCATCCCGAAATGATTACAAACACCATGCGCATTGCAGACATGTGCGATTTACATATTCCTCAATATCGAACAGAAGAATTAAAAGATTGCCTACCTATATACCAAGTGCCAGAAGGATTTTCTAGCCAAGATGATTATGTACGCCACCTTGTATATGAAGGATTAAAAAAGCGCTACGGTGAAATAACAGATGAAGCTAGAGAACGAGCCGATTATGAGCTTGGTATCATTTTCCACATGGGTTTTTCTGGCTACTTTTTAATAGTTTGGGATTTTATTAACTGGGCAAAAACACATGATGTACCGGTAGGACCTGGGCGTGGTTCAGGGGCAGGATCCCTTGTTGCGTATACTATGGAAATTACCGACATTGACCCATTTAGATTTAAGCTCATTTTTGAAAGATTTTTAAATCCAGAGCGTGTAAGTATGCCCGACTTTGATATTGACCTTTGCTATGAAGGTCGTCAAAGCGTTATAGAATACACACGCGAAAAATACGGCGACCCGCAAGTTGGCCATATTGTAACATTTGGTACTCTAAAAGCTAAACAAGTAATAAAAGACGTTGGGCGCGTATTGAACATTCCTCTTAACGAAGTTAATATGATAACAAAGCTCATCCCAGAAGGACCGAAAGTTAAGCTTAAAAATGCCTTTGACCCACCAGATAATGATCACCCTGATTTCGGGCAGCTTATACCATACAGGGAAAATCCAGCATATAAAGAGCTCTTTGACTTTGCATTAAAACTTGAAAATGTAAACCGAAACACCAGCTTACACGCATCTGGTATCGTTATTGGACGAAGCGAGCTTCCAGAATGGGGACCACTTTACAAAGACGGTAAAACGGGAAAAGTTGCCGTTCAATACACCATGGATATTATTGAGCCATGCGGCTTGGTAAAAATGGATTATCTTGGACTTAAAACACTTACGCTCATAAAGCATGCAGAGCGAATAATCAGAAAGCGGCCAGGATTTGAAAACTTTTCTACAAAAGAGCAAAGCGAAGAAGACGAAAAAACATACGATCTATTTTGCGCAGGTAAATCGGCTGCAGTATTCCAGTTTGAAAGTGCTGGTATGCAAAAGGTATTAAAACAAGCGCAACCTAGAAAGCTTGATGACCTTATAGCTTTAAATGCCTTGTATCGACCTGGGCCAATGGCTTATATTGACCAATTTGTTGAAGGAAAATTTAAACCAGAAACAATTAAGTATCCTGACCCTTGCTTAAAAGATATTCTCGAAGAAACATATGGTGTTATGGTATATCAAGAACAGGTTATGCAAGTAGCACAGCGTATCGCAGGCTACTCTCTCGGTGGAGCCGATGAGCTTAGGCGTGCAATGGGTAAAAAGAAAGTTGAAGTAATGGAAAAGCAAAAGGAAAAGTTCCGAGCTGGTGCCATTGAAAACGGCTTTACACAAGAAAGAGCTGATGAAATATTTGACATCATGATTCCATTTGCTGGATACGGATTTAATAAAAGCCACGCGGCAGCTTACTCAGTATTGGCATATCAAACAGCTTACCTAAAAGCTAACTTCCCTGCTGAATTTATCGCAGCCAACTTAACAAATGAAATTTCAAGTACCGATACATTACCCGTGTACATCGCAGAAGGTCACTCCATGGGACTTACCATAGATCCACCCGATGTAAACCGTTCTTCTAAGGTATTTGATGTAGTAGATGGCACAATAGTTTACGGCCTTACCGGTATTAAAGGATTAGGCGAAGCCGCTGCAGAAGAAATAATTTTACAACGCGAAAAAGATGGGCCATATAAAAGTTTTATGGACTTTTTAGAGCGAGTTGATTTACATTCGGTAAATAAAAGAGCAATAGATGTTCTAATTAGAACAGGAGCATACGATAAACTTGGACAAAACAGACCTACCCTACTTTCAAATTTAGAAAGAGTAGTTGAATATGTTCAAAATATAAAAAATGATAAAGCGAATGGACAAGTTAGCTTATTTGGAGATGTAGATGAAGTAGAATATACTCCATTTATTTTTGAACAAGTTGAAGATTGGCCACACTTAGAAAAACTTCGTATTGAAAAAGAACTTATTGGCTTTTACATTTCAGGTCATCCACTAGACTCTTATAAAAACCTTATTGAACGCTCAGTAACACTAACTTCAAAAACATCAGAATTAGCTACACCTGAAAAAGTGTATACTGTTCTCGGAACTATAAAAGGTTTGCGACCTATTATTACAAAAAGAGGCAAACCGATGGCTTTTGCAAAACTTGAAGACACAGACGGAAGTTTTGACATTACCTTTTTCCCAAAAATATGGGAAGCATCACGCAGTAGAATTGCTGATGATGTAGTAATTGCTCTTTCAGGAAAAGTAGATTTATCTAGAGGGGAGCCGTCATTCCTGGTGGATGAGATTTTGGATATGACAAGCCTTAAAGAAAAGTCTTTTAAAGAAGTACACATACTTTTTTCACTAAATTCTCAATTAGCTGGCGAAAATACAGCAATTACTCAATTGCAAGATTTTTTAGAATCTGTTGATGGTAGTTGTGCATTAATAATGCATATAAATGAACTTGGAAAGAAATATACAATTCGCCCTAACCGCGCAAGAACAGTACCTTCTAATGAAGATTTTATAGAAAAGCTTCTTGAAAATCCTGCAGTTGAAAACGTATGGCTAGAGTAACTCTTATAACAACAAATAGCTAATCTTGACCAAATAAAAGAGGTTTACTATAATAAAGTTATTAGCATGTTGTGCTAATAAGGAGTATAAAGTGAAAAAAAGAAACATTGTTGTAATGGTAATACTTAGCATTGTAACAGCTGGTATTTACAGTTTGTATTGGTATTGTTCATTTCAAAATCAACTAAAAAAAGAAACAGGTGATGGGTTCGGAGGATTAGGGCATCTTCTAATTACACTTATAACAGGTGGCATTTATGGTATTTATTGGCAATATGCAGCTGGTAAAAGACTAGAAAAGTTAGGTTCTACAGATAACGCTGTGTTATACTTAATTCTTTCAATTGTTGCATTAGGATGGTTAAACCCGTTCTTTATGCAAAACCAAGCAAACCAACTTTAGCACTATAACATAAAAACTGCCAATAGATTTGAGCAGTTTTTTTTATTTTATTACTTGTCTATTTTAAGAGTTTTTAGTATATTTTATATATGGATATTATATTTTTAGCTCTTTCAACAATAAGCTCTCTTATTTCACTTTACATGCTAGTATGTTTAGTGCGCGTTTTTTTAACATGGGTTCCGTCTTTAGCATATAGCTCATTTGGACGTTTGCTTTCTCAAATAGCCGACCCATGGTTAAATTTGTTTAGAAGGTTTAATCCGCTAAAACGCTATGGAGTAGATATATCCCCCATTTTCGCCTTTGCTGTCTTAATGCTAGTAGCCAATATATTAAATCAAATAGCAAACTCTCGCCACTTTTCAATCACTTCTATCCTTGGATTTACTATAAGCATGGTATGGTCAGTAGTATCATCGTTGTTAACATTTTTTAATATTATCGTATTAGTTAGACTTGTTGCAAATCTCTTAAACAAAAACCAAGGGCAAATTTGGCAAAGTATTGATCAACTTCTAAATCCAGCTATTCAAAAAGTAACATCTCTAGTTACAAAAAATAGATTTACCCAAATGAAATTTTCACTAATGATTTTGTTAGCTTTTGGAATTATTATTCAATACGGCTTTGGTTATGCAATATCATTATTAACATCAGCATTAATTAGAATGTAATAAATCTATATATGAAACTGCGAGACATTGAAATACCTATTACAAATATCGCAGGCGTAGGACAAAGTCTCGCAAAAAGCTTTTCATCATTAAATATTTTTACTGTTGCGGATATTTTTACATACTATCCACGGGATTGGGAAGACAGAACAAAAACAATCCCTATTTCTGCATTTAACCAACATTCAAAAATACACACTCTTGCAGAAGTAATTGCTCATGAATGGTTTGGGTTTGGAAGAATGAAAACCTTAAAAATCATTATTCGAGATAGCACAGCTACAGCATCGTTGATATGTTTTAATCGTCCATTTTTTCAAAAAAGTTTACCCATTGGCTCTATAATCAGTGTTACAGGCTCATTTTCTCTTCGAAGAGGTGAATTACAGTGTTCAAGTTTTGATGCCATATGCGTTTCAAAGCATGGTAGCATAGAAGACTATAGCGGTAAAACCTTACCAGACAGCGCCATAATCCCCGTTTACCCGCTAACACAGGGCTTAAGCCAAACCATGGTGCGAAAAACAATAAAAAAAGCACTTCAAGAATATGGATTAGGAATTGAAGATGAGATTCCATCAAGTCTTTTTAATAAGTATAATCTCTTACACAAACAAGATGCAATACACGCCATACATAATCCTAAAAATATTGAACAAGCACTGCAAGCAAAAAACAGTATAATCTTTGAAGAACTATACCATTTTCAAAAAAATATTATTCATAGAGTAGCAGAACGAAAAAAAAACAGCATCCAATCTCCATTTTCTAAAGAACAAATACGAGAAAATGAAACAGTTGAAGAATATTTTATACGATCTTTGTCACCTAGACAAAAACAACTCTATGATAGGTTAAGTTTTTCATTAACAAAAGATCAAATCACAGTAATTATTCAACTAAATATAGAAATAGATGCAGGTTTTATTGCTCCTACAAAAGAAGGTCAACAGCCATTCCAAATGGCAAGGCTTTTACAAGGTGATGTTGGTTCTGGTAAAACTCTTGTAGCTTTTTTTGCATGTTTAAGAACAGTAGACTGGGGTGCACAATGTGCAATTCTTGCACCCACAGAAATTCTTGCAAAACAGCATGCTGAAAACGCTGCTAAACTTCTCGAACCTATCAGCGGGCCAGATTCAAAAGGTACTCAAGTAGCATTTTTAACAGGGAATGTACAAACTAAAGGCAGAAACAACCTTCTAAAAGCTTTAAAAAATAATGACATAGATATTATAATAGGGACCCATGCATTGTTTTCAAGTAATGTTGTGTACAATAATTTACGAATGGTTATTGTAGATGAACAGCATCGATTCGGTGTTGTTCAAAGAAATGCAATTATAGATAAAGGTAGAACATCGATTGTTGCATCTAAAAATACCTTTGTAACAAGCCCTGCAGTCCTAATGATGAGTGCCACACCTATCCCTCAAACTCTAGCGCTTACAGTGTACGGAGACTTGGATGTATCAACTATATCCACAATGCCTATAGGACGAAAACCTATTATAACGCACCTCACACGCCAAGGCAATGAAGCTAGAGCCTACGAAGCTATTAGAGGAGAGTTAAAAAAAGGAAGACAAGCATACTTTGTGTACCCAAGAATAGAAGATGCTGATTCAGAAAGTCTAAATAATGATGAAGGGGAAGAAAAAGATTCAACCAATGAAAAATCACAGAATGTAGCATTAAAATCTGCAGAGCAAATGTTCAATTTTTTATCGAAGCATGTGTACCCAGAATATACCTGTGCAGTTATTCATTCAAAAGTAGACGAACAAGATCAAAGCCAAATTTTGCGAGATTTTAGAGAAAATAAAATTCAAGTATTAGTTGCAACCAGTGTAGTAGAAGTTGGGGTAGATGTACCAAACGCAACTTGCATGGCGATAGAACATGCAGAACGCTTTGGACTTGCTGCGCTACATCAGCTTAGAGGACGTGTAGGACGAGGAAGTGAGCAATCTAGCTGCTTTTTAATATATTCAAACAAGTTAACAGAATTGGGTAAAGCTCGTTTAAAAGTTATGCATGAAAGCGTTGATGGATTTTTTATTGCAGAAGAAGATCTTCGTTTAAGGGGTCCTGGAGAAGTAAGCGGCATTCAACAATCAGGATACCTTACACTAGGCCTTGCAGATCCAGCAAGGGATATAGAAATGCTGCAAGTGGTACGAAAAGAGCTTCTTAGTGAAGTATCCTCAAATTCCATTACAGAATTATAGACAATCCATTAAGAAGCTCCCACTTTATAATCTAATCAAATATTAACGGTTTTGACTACCATAAAAATCTAAAATTAGCTCTACTTCACCTCTAGACAAGTTAAGTCTTTCAGATATTTGCTCTGGCTTCCAACCTTGTCGAGCAAGCTGAATAACATTGTCTCTAACTGCTAAAGGTGGAGCACCTGGATCGTTTTTCTTACCGCCATCTTTTACCGATTTGTATAAATTAATTTGGTCTTTAGCCTCTTTTATCATATCAGTAAGACGTGATTCAATTTTTACAATTCCTTCTCTAGCTCTCTCTACATCATCAACTTGTTTAGACGTTTCACCTAGAACATTTTCAAGATCACTTAATTTATCCATCACATCACTAATTGATTTTGAGTTATCCATAAGCAATGACAAATCGCTTCGAATTACAGCAACTGTATCTGGAATATCCATTGTTTCTTGTGCGCATGCAGCAAGACGATCTTCAAGCTCACGTAAATTTACAAAAGCTTTGTCGATTTCATTCATAGTTTGGTCCAAGACTGGATTTTTCTTTTCTAGTCTATCGTATCTTGTAGAAATATCACCAAGTGTTTCTTGGAATCGTCTAACTTCTACTTGTAATATTTGTAAATCGTCACTGGTACTTTGAAGCTCTGAAATCTTTTGATCCATTGAACCAGAAAGCGCTATAAGTTTAGAAAAATCAACTTCCAATGCATCGATTCTGTTTTTCTCTGCAGAAAGTCGTTGCATTCTTGTAATTGTTTCATCATCAAGTTTTCTAATTTTTGAAAATTGTGACTCTATGCTGTCAGTAACTTGTTTGAAATTTTCAAACCTTGTAAGCTGTGTACGCAAGTCTGCCATTTGATTTTCAAGTTCATTTTTCATTTCTTCAGTTTTTTCAAACAATTGGGTTTGAGCAACAAACTGTTTTAGCCGCTTATCAATATCATCCATACTCATTTTTAGAAGATTTGCTTCTGTTTGGATTTTTAATACCATTTTTTCTTGCATTTCTTCACTTTCTTGTCGAACTTCTTGTACCATAGATTTTAGTACGCGAACTTTTTGTTCAGACTCTGAGTTTTCACCGCGTATTCTGCGTTGAGTATCTTCAAGCATTAATTCATAAGACTTTCTAAACTCTTCTAGCATCTCTTCACTTCTAGATTCATACATTTCTAAAGAGTTTTGAGTTTGTGCTTTTAAGTCATTAATTTCTACACTAATAGTATCTTTTTCTTCTTTCACTAATGAAACATAATTTCCATAGTCGCCAGAGAACGCTTGCTCAACTTGTGTAATTTGCTCTTGTGCGCTTTGTTGTAATGAATCAAATTTTTCAGTGTATAAGTCTCGACTTTCTTGGAATTGCGTATTTAAACGTTCACGCCATGAAGTTAAGTCGCTTAATAAACTTTCTAAAGAGCTGCTTGTTTCATCTTGTGTAGCTGATACGCTTTGTTCAAGCTGTCCAAGCTGACTTGTAACATCTCTTTCAAAACGTTTAAGTTTTTCAACAGTATTCTGACCATGATTTTCAAGTTCAGATTTGAAATTATCTTCTGCATCTTTTTTAGCATTGTTAATTTCAGTTCTTTGTTCTTCAATAAAGCTTCGAAGATTACCTTCAATTTCACCCATTCTTTCTACATATTGAGATTCAGTAACCTTCATGCTATCTTCAAGCCTTGCAAGTTGATCTCTGTATCTTTCTTGAGTTGCTAGTAAGTGTTCTTTCATATCTTCTGCAAACTTAGATTCTGTTGCAAGTCTATTATTTTCGAGATTTGCACTTAGTTCAGTTAACTTACCTTCAAATACCTGTTTCCATTCGCCAAGTGATTCTTCCATTGTATCACTTCGTTTTGTTAAACTGGCAAAAAAGTCATCTTCAAATAATTGTAGCTTTTCTGATACATTTTCATATGCACTTGTTTTAAGATTATTTAATTCTACATCAATAGCTTCTAAGCCTTCACGTACAGTGTTAAACGAATTTGTTGCTTGTTGCTCAAACTCTTGATGTGCATTGTTTGTTTCAGCTTTGAAAAGATCGAAGTCTGCGTTTACACGTTGCTCTGCAATTTCCATTAAACGTCTAAAGTTTGCTTCCAAGTTATCAATGTCTTGCCCCACTACATTTAGTCGGTCTAATCGATACTCTGCATCTTTTTTAGCTTCTTTAATGTGATTATCTAAGCCTAAGAAAAACTCTGTTGCCTTTTCATTATTATCTTTTAACACTTCTTCATGTAAAGAGTTTACAACAGAATCTATTTCATTTAATCGTGAATCAAAACTTCCTTGCAATGCATTACATTTTTCTTCCATATCTGATGAAATACTTTCTGTTTGCGTTGAAATAGTATTTTTTAAGGATTGAATTATTCTATCAAATTCGGTTTCAAAACTCACAATTTTTTCATCTAAAACATTTGCTAACTCGCCTGCATTAGATTCTAGGTGATGTTGTAACCTATCAACAACGTTTTGTGTTTCTTGTTGTTTTGCAATAACTGCTTCGTCCATTTTTTGAACAAGTTCTTGCGCTCGTGCAAAGTTAGCTTCAAAGGATTTTATTTCTTCTGCTTGGCGACTAATTTCTAAGTCTGCTTTGTCAGCAATGGATGCTAATCTTGCATCTAATGCATCGCGCATTGTATTAATACTTTCATTAACACTTTCTTTTTGCTCTTGTAAATATGCTTGTTGTCGCTCTTCTTGTGCTTGCACAGCATTATTATACAACTGAATATCTTCTTCTGCTTTTTCTGAAATGCTCTGAATCTCTTCGCTTAAAGCTTCTTTTAATTGAAGAATACTTTCTCGTATTTTTTCATCCTGTTCTACCATAGATGAATGAATTTTCTCTTCTTGTATAGAAACTGTTTCTCTTAGCTTATTCATAATTATAGCGTCAACATTTTCTTGTTGTTCTTCTACAGCTTTTGTTAACATATCTCGAACATTATCAAGTGCCTCTGATGCATCAGATTGGAATTGATTTCGCAAAATATCAAGTTCCGATTGCATGTTATTTTCTAAGCTACCTAAAACTGTTTTTACATTATTTTCAAGCGCAGTAATATCGCCCATAGCAGTGTTTAAACGTTCAAGGCGATATTCCATATCAGCCTTTGTTTCTTCGGCTTTTTGTTCTACTTCATCAAAAAAAGCAACAAGTTTTTCGTTGTTAATTGCTAAGGCTTCATCTCTATCTTTTGTTAGTAGGTTAGCAATATTTATTTCAAATTCTCTTAAAACATCTTCGCTTTCTTGTTGTTTTGAAACAAGCGTTTCGTCAATTTGCGCAATCATTGCATTAAGTTGTGTAAATGCGGCATCTGATTTTTGCTTAAACTCTTCATGAGAAACATCTGCAAGCGTTTTTGCATCTAATATTTTCTTGTTTAAAGCATGTTCAAGCTCAGATCGTTCTCTTTCAATATATTCATTTAAGTCTTGTGTATTTCTTGTAAGAATTTCTTCAAACTCTTCTGACCTTTGAATTGTTTGATTTTTTAATTTTTCAAAAATTTCATCTTCTAAATGTTCAGCTTTTTCACTAGCTTGAGTATAAGAGTTTTCATATACTTGCTCAATTTCGTTTAGCAATAGTTCATTTTTATCCACTGCTGCATTTGCAAGAGTTTGTAAGTCTGCTGTACGCTGTTCTACCCATGTTGAAAAATCTGAACTTAATACATTCATTCTTTCTTCATTGAGTTTTTCTAAATTGCCAATTATATTTGGAATATTATTTTCAATTTTTTCTAATTGTTTATCATGTGCATCAAGCTGATTTGAAACTTTATTTACAAGATTTGAATGGATGCGTATTTTTTCAAGATTATCTTCAACTCTTTCGGTCATTTCAAATAAATCTTTTATAGATGCATCATATGCTGCAAGCCTAGTTTCAATATCTGAAACTATTGATATTTTTTTTGAAAGTTCAACACTACGCTTCTCAAACTCTTCTATTGTTTCTTCAAATCGTTTAACAGCTGCAACGGCTTGAGTTTGCTTAACGTCAAGCTCAATACCAGAGTTTTTTATAACGGCACTTTGTTTATTAAAATAATCTGCAAAGTCTGCCAAAATTTTATCTGAGAATTTTTTAATTTTTTCAAACGAACGATTTTGCTTATCTATTTCTCGAAAAACAAGAATTAAACCAAAACACACAACAATAACAATTATGTCACCAATCATCGTATCCCACCCAATGAAAATAGTCATTTATAGTAGCATATATTATGCACATAATACTACTATTATATCACTATTGTAACACAATTTTACATAATTGGCGATAGGTTTTAAAGGAAATATTAGCTTTTCTGAGCTTTTTATTAAAAATTTTGCGCCAAAATGACATAATATAAGCAGTTTTCATACCCGCGTTATTACCGCCTTCAATGTCACTTCTAATGCTATTTCCTACATAAAGTATCTCATGGTTTTCTAATTCTAGCTTTTCTGCAAGAACTCCAAAAGGATATTTTGACGGCTTTAAAGCGCCACATGCTTCTGTTCCAAGAATAACATCAAAATATTTTTTGAATCCCCACAAATCACCTTTTTGCTCTGGAGGAAAATCTGACATAAGAGCTAATTTTAATCCTGCATTTTGAAATGCAATTAAAGTTTCCTCAATATGTGAAAACGGCTTAATTTTTGGAAAATATGGAGCAAGCCCCTCATATACAATTGAATTAATTTTATGATGTGCTTCTTCTACTGAAATGTGCATTGAATCTGCAAGCAGACGTGCTTGATATTCAAAAAAATCTGGCAGAACTGCTGTTCTATGAAGTGTATGTCTTACCTTATTATAATGGTAAAAAAACTTAAAATTCTTAAAAAAGTAAAAGACAAGACGAGTAACCAATCTGCTATCAGGATAGAGTGTTCCATCGATGTCAAAGGCTACAGCCTTAATTCCATTCATAATAAAGTCCTATTTTTTTTAGTTCTGCTATTCCACTATAATACTATAAATGAATGTAGCTTGTCCACTACTTTGACCCTCTTCAAAGCGCCAACGTGCAATTTGTTGTCGTAATTCTGATTGTATCTCTGCAGGGATAAGGGCAGATGGAGTAAAAGTAATCATAGTAGGAGAAACTGTTCCATTTACTCCTACACTTAAAGTAACTTCTACATTTCTATTCGATTGTATTAAGCGCTGATTTTCTGGAGAAATAATAAGAGTGGGATTGCTCGGGTACAATAATCGGCGAGGCTCGCCCGAAAATGTAATAGCATACCCAGATGAGCTACTTTGCCTAGAGCTTGATGACTGCGAACTCTGAGAGCTAGCAGCATTACTGCCCCCTTCTGATGACTTCGCTTGTGTTACACCTTGCAATAAGCTGCTTGTTTCACTTGATACACTTCCAGCTTGATTTCCTGCTCGTGCAGTTTCACCTTGGCTAACAACACTTCCACTTGAACTTCCAGATTGTGCTGCAGATCCTGAAAGACTTGAACTACTTCTAACAATAGCATTGTTGGATTCTTGTGCTGTACTTGTAGAATTTGTAGCACTTTCTGCAAAAATATCATCGCTCCATTGAACATCAGCGTTATTTTGAGACCTATTATTTTGCTCTGCCATTAGCTCTTCAATACTTTTTGAAAGCACTTGTTCTCTACGAGGGGCTGGGGTTGTTGCAGGGGTGCTTTCTTTCGGTACAACAGGCGCATTCGAAACAACCTCATTTACAAGAGGTTCACTCACTGAAGGCGCAGTTTCAATTGTTGCCTCAGTAAAGGTAGTCTCAGCTTGCTCCATACTTTGTGATTCACTTTGCATTGCTTCACGTTGGTTAACATCGGTAAGTGGTTCTAATCGTATGGACATTTCTCCAAAAGTTGTTTTTTCTTCAACTTCTGGCATTGGTATGAGTAAAACAAAAATAAAAAATACTGCCCATATGCTAACAGTCGTTACCAAGGCCGTTCTTTCTTGTGTCATTCTGTTGTCCGTAAATGTATTGAAAGAAATCCATTTTTTCGAAAAATATCAAAAAGTGATACAATAGTTCCATTCGTTACAAGCTCATCTGCTTCTAAACGAACAGGATAGGAATCGAGTGTTCTTCCAGCCTGTATTTCTGCCTCTTGAATTGCAAACAATTTTGCTTCTAGTTCTTCATTTGTTACACTGGTGTCATCAAGCCACATTCTCCCATCATTTAGTACAGTAAGAGTAATGCCCTTTGTTTCTACTGCGTCGGCTGTAGAGGATGAAGGTAATGTGAGACTAATTCCCGGTAATTGAATAAAAGTAGTTGATACTAAAAAAAACAAAATAAGCTGAAAAACTACATCAATCATGGGAATAAGGTCTACTTGTGTTCCCACCCTCTTAGTTCTTCTGCGTATCATGTAAGCCTACCTTGTATTCTCATAGAAAAGTCTGAAATTTCAGCTTCCATTGTTAAAATAATTTTATTAGCTTTACTTGCTAAATAATTGTGAAAAATAATTGCAGGAATAGATACTGCTAAACCAGATGCTGTTGTAACCAATGCTTCTGAAATAGCACCTGCAAGAATAGCTGGGTTTCCCATAGTTCCTGCATCACCTAAAACCCCAAAAGCTCCAATATTTCCTGTTACAGTTCCTAACAAGCCTAAGAGTGTAGAAATATTTGCAATTGTTCCTAGCGATGTTAAAAATCTCTCTAACTGAGGAATTTGTCTTGACATTTCACTTGAAGCTATTTCTTTTATATCTTCATTTGAAAAGCTTTTGCATTGTATAAGCTTTTTTAATACATTTGCAGCAGGGGTATTTGTTTCAGAACACATATTCTCGGCAGTGTTATAATCACCTTTTGCTAAAAATGAATGAACATTTTTATATAGCACTTCATCCATTTTAGAAAGCTTTGTAAAATACATCATTCTTTCTATGATAATAAATGTTGCTCCAAAAGCACATAGAAAAATGGGAATCATTAATAATCCCCCACTCCGTAATACATCAAACATCGTAATATCTCCTATAAAATAAATTCTAATTTATAAATATAATCTTGCAAATAAACCTACAAAACCTGAATTGGTTACATATTTACCTGCATAAGTTCTGTCTTCACTTGTAACAAGCTTTACAAAGTCTTCAAGCCGTAATTCTAATTGAAACGAGGATGACAACGAAGCAAAGGCTGAAAATGAAATATTAGGAACGTAATCTTCAAAAAAAGACTCTACAACAGACAGTTGAGCGCCCCATATACTATTTTCAGGAGTAAAAGATGCACTTACAAATATTTCATGTGCATTTTCTTCTGGAAGTATGTCAATCCATTTTGCATCCCAGCCGGTTAAAAGACTAAATGCGCCAACTGGGAAACTTAGGCCAAGGTTTGTATCTAAACGAAGGACATCTTCAACCCCAATTTCATACAAACCTGTAACTATATTTTCATAGTCGTAGTTCGGAAGTAAGTAGCCCTGGTTAAAAGCTGTTTTTTCAAAATATGCCCCAGCAGAAAATGATGCAGCCTCAAAAACGGGCATATCTATACCAATCTCTGAAAACCACTGAGCCCTTTCTCCCACTTCAGTAATTGGATGTGTAAAAGGATATTTTTTTTGTACTTCAGAAAGGGCGATGCGCTCGCTTGTCATTCCACCTAATACGTTAATTTTAATGGAAGGAATAGAATAGTCAAGACCCAGTGTAAACGGTACTAATACAGGCACATGCAAGTTTTCTTCATAGACTATACCAAGCGAAGTTATTAAGCCTAAGCTCTCTTGAAGGGCAATATTTGCAAAAACATCAAGAGCCATTCTATGTACCCCATCAGAGTTTATACTCGCATAATTGTGTGACACTGAAGAATGAAAAGAAAGTTTTTCAAATTCTTTAGCAAATATAAATCCTCCAGCAATTCCTAAAGCATCTGTGCTTGTATCTATATCGTCAGGAACACTTGCTTTGTGTCCTAAATAAGAATCATTCCAAGAACCACCTACGAAAATACCTATATTCCAAAACGACTTTGTAAGTATATCTAATGTAAGATTTGCATCTACAAATTGATTTGCGCTTAAATAAAATAAGGGGCTCTTGCTTTGAAACCCGTTCGAATTTGTTTCATATTCAGCGCTCATATCTAAAGATATAGTATCATTAAAAAACAAGGTTGTATCACCAAATAACACTGTTTCACTATGGGTATAACCATTAGATGGAGGATTCTTTCCTAATCCATTTTGAGAGAGATGTGAAAACTGAATAGTAAATGGGTTTGTTTCACTAAATTGTGTAACATGTATATCGCCAAGAAAATAACCTGGAAAACCGCCACCAACTACACCTTCCACGCTAAATGACGATGCATCAATAATATCTAAAATGGCATTTTCATTTTCGCCGTTTATTCCAGCATCATCTGGTAATTCCAATGTTAACAAAAAGTCAGTTTCTGGCTCAGGGAGAATTGTAGTAAAGTCAGGTATTGCGTTTGTGTCTATTGTTGCAGCATCGGCGCCAATGGCAGTACTTACATCAGGAACTGCAATAATTTCATTATCGTTTACTTCTTGTGAGGTTAAAACATTAACACACAGTATTAAAAAGCATATAAAAGTAACATTCTTTATTTTCATTTAATATCTCCTCGCGTATAGCTCATATTAAAATATTATTCAATTCGTAAAATAGTATTTGCTCGTTTATACCAAACACTATCACTATAATTTTTTTCCAATTCGTCATATACTGCATGTGCATCTGCAATCATCCCAGCACAATCGAATGCTTCTATAGCTGCGTATAAGGCTCGTGCAGATTCTTCTTGCGACTGTGAAACAGATGCCAATACTCTCACTTCCTCTAGATAATAGCGAGCAGCTTCAACACAATTTTCTGTATCACGAGCAATTCGCCCAAGTAATTGGTACACATTTGCATGCAATTCATATTCATTAGTACTTTGAAGTTTGTTATTTAAATCATGTAATATTTCAAGTGCTTTATCAGTTTCACGTATATTTTGTACATATAATAAAGCTAAATCATAAGCCAAATCTCGTCCATTTGAATATTCGTTTTTTCCAGCCTTTTCCCATTCAAATTGCACTTTTGCAATTTCTTCATCAACGCCACTTACAAGCACCGCAAGTTCACTGCGTTGCTCTACCAAACTTGATGCTAAAAAGTCACTTGGATATTCCATCTGCGCTTTGTTTGCAATACTTAAAGCAGTTTCATACTCTTGTAATTGGCGGTGCAATACAACTAATTGGCTCATTGAAGCAAAACGATAGCTACTATCACCATATCTATTTACCAAATCTGTATACAATAAAATTGAGCCTTGAATATCCTGTTGATTTTTTCTACTTTCAGCTTCTCCAAACAATGCAAAATCTGAATATGTACCTACTGGATAGGAAAAACGAAATTCTTTAAAAAGTTTTTCTGCTTCAGGATAGTTACCATTTTCAAAATATAATTCCCCTCGTCTATACGCTGCTTCTCTAGCAGAAACATTGTTTGGAAACTGTGTTACTATCCGTTTTAGTTCTGTGTCAGCTTGGTTAATATTCCCCATACTTGCATATGTTTGTGCTAAAAGCATTCTAGGTGCAATACTTCGTACATCTGAAGAAGTCGAAAACTCCAATAAAAGAGCATTTGCTTCTTTATATTGTTTTTCATCAATATATAATCCCGCTGCGAACACTGCTGCAACTTGTCTTTGCTCGGCATTTTTTGAAGATCTCACTGCAGACATACTATAATCAAGTGCATCTTGTATGTTCCCTTGTTCAATTGAGCATATTGCGCTTACAACAAAAGCATCCCATGCTTTTTCATGGTAAGGATTATCGCGTAAAAAATCTTGTAATAAATCTAAACTTTTTGAAAAGTCGCTTGAATAAAAGTTTGCAATACCAGCGTAATATTGAGCCCAGTCACTTTTAGCGTTTTCACTAGTTTCTAGAGATGAAATAAAAGTTTCGCTTGCTATTTCCCAATCTCTTAAATAATAATGTGCAAAAGCTTGTAAATATTCATCATTTGTTTTTAAGGCAATGTCTACACCTTCGTGCCATAAATTAGATAAAAACAATGCTTTTACTGTTTCTGCAGATTCTGGAAAATCTTGCCTAAAAATAGATAACGCTTTATCAGTATCTCCATTTTTATAAAGACTTTGCGCTTTTAATAAAATTAAATTGTCAGAAAAAATATAATAAGGGAAATCTGCATTATAGTTTTCAAATGTATCTATAAGGCTTACTGCAGAAGAATACTCGTTTCTTTCATATAAAATATATGCATATTGATAGACTGTTGACTGTAAAAGAAAAAAGTGCGCATCGTGATCATATTTTTGTGGCATTTTTTCAAAAACTTCAATTGCCTGTTTTGCGTATAATTCACTTTTTTCTATATTAGACTTTTCACCGTAGATAATTGCAAGTAATGACGTATATTCAAATGAAACACTTCCGTCATAGTTAAGCCTGTCTTCTAAAATATGTAATGCTAAATCTGTTTTATCTTCAAGATAATGAATTACAGCTTGATATAAACCCGATTGTTCATAGTGAACAGGACTTTCGTCGCCCTCTACTTTTTGAAGATCTGCTCTTTCAAAATATCCAAGAGCTTCTGCATAGCGTTTTCCATCATATGCATCTATGCCCAATCCCAACCATAAACTACCTAAGAGTGGCTCAACTTCAAGAGGGATGGTATTATTACCATATTCTTTTATATAGTATTCTATAACTACTGTTAATTCCTCCGCCCGTCTTAGTGCAGATAAAGAGCGGGCACTATATAGAAGAACATTTTTATCTCTGCCATCAGAAAAAGGATTAGCGACAAGCTTATGTAAATATACTAACGCCTGTTCATGTTGAGCCTGCATAGAAAGAATAAGACCTAATCGGTACATAGCTTTTTTTTCAATTTCTTTGTCTACATTTTCATCTGATAAGATATTTTCAAGCAATTGCTGTGATAAACTAAAAACATCCAAATGATAATAACTTTCTGCCAGAAAAAATGAAACTTCAGCATCATGTACAGTAAAAGGATATTTTTCTAAAAATGCTTCGCCTTTTTCAATTACTAAAGCCCAAGATTGCGCCTTATAATAATTGTCTAACTGAGAATAGGCATAATTTTCAGTATCATAATTTTGAGCAAAACCAGCAACAAGCCAACTTAATAGTATTATTTTCAAAACATAACGCTTCACTATAGATATCCCTCATTAATCAGCCACAAATCTATTGTGCATTAGTATGCGTGTCTTCAGTTTCACTGTTCTCAGGCTCTTCTGGGAAAAAGTTCATTGAAGGGTTTACACGTACAAGATACACAAATGAATCTTTATATTTTTCAAGAAATTGGTCAAAAGTAAACTCTGCACCATTTTCAAAGACAGATACATTAAATCTACCAGTTGAATCAAACCATGAAAAAAAAGCGACTGCATTATCATAATAATACTGTTCAGAGTTTCTTCCACCTGCACTTGATTCTTTTAGTTCTCGTACTGCACCAAGATAAAACACATCATTTTCTGTGGCTGTTAATAAATACAAAATCGGTTTAAGTACAGATGCTTGATAGCCAATATCTGTTACAAAGTTAATTCTCTCTTTTTCACCATCACTATTCATTCGAACAGCAAAAGGTTCAACTTTAACATCTGCATTAGAATTTTTATAAGTATATGGCAATGAAGTTCCAGCAGAAATTGCAGCTGCTGCAAGATTTCTTACAAAGTCAAAGCTTTTATGCGTGTTTTGCCGCTCTGGTATTGAAAAATTTTGCTCTACAGTTGGCATATATAAAGGTTCATCAAAAAGTAGTCCACCAGTTAGAGGACGTATTAATCCGTTTATTATCCACTTTAAAAAATCATATTCACTCGTATCAGAGGTAAACATACCTGCTTCTTGCATGGAAGGAAGCAACCGTCTAATAACAGTAACCATTTGCAATGTGTCAGAATAAACATGTTCGAAAATAGAAACATACTTCCACGCCACAATGTTTTGAGTTAATTTTTTTATGTCGCTTAAAGAAGCAGTATAAAAATATTCAAAAGGAACCGGCACAGGAGCATTGTGCGTTGGCAAAGCACCATAAATTGATAAGTCTACATAAGATTTATCTCTGCCAGGATAAAAATCAAGATACACATCTTTATCATTCATAAAATAATAGCGAATGCGAACATTTTTACCTGTTTGTAAGTCGCGATATAAAATCCAGCTACCTAAAGCATCTTTTGGCCATGTTTCTATCGTTAAAGATGCATTTTCGACAAAAGAAGCATCAGCCATTTCTTCATTAGAAGTGTAATCTTGTACTTCTAAAGTTTGTCTCACTAATGGAGCTAAAATTATCTCCATTAGTTCGTTTTTTTCCTCTGCGCGCACAAGAAAATACTCACCTAAATCGTTTTGAAGTATCTGAGTATTTTGACTTCGCACTATTGTCATATCCTGAGTAAACCATGACTCAATTAACGTTGAGCGCACGTCTGACGACTCAGGATAAAACACAGAGTAAGTTTGAGCATGCAAAAAGATGCAGCTTCCAAAAAAAATCAATACAAAGCTAAGAAAGCTTCTCTTAGTGATGTCTTTCATCAGGATGTCTTCCCTCTGGTGCATTAGCTAATAAGAGTTTAAGCCTATTAAGCTGATTTACTTCACTTGAACCTGGATCATAGTC
>CAYJLQ010000010.1:0-20008 GCA_964370725.1 uncultured Treponemataceae bacterium | reverse complement strand
TAGACTTTTTATGCCAAGAGCTAAACCGAGAAATAAATACCATTGGTTCAAAAAGTCAATTAAAAGAAATATCAGATGAAGTTTTGGTTGCGAAAGAAGCTCTTGAGAATATAAAAGAGCAATGTAGGAATGTGGAATAGGTAATTACTAGTTTCTAATTACGAATTACGAATGTGGCGGGTAGAACAAGGAAGAAGTAAAACAATAAACATTTGCGTTAATCCTAATCATCAGCGGCAAAAACAAAACATTAAAAAACTTTCAGATTACTTTAATGATTCTCATGTTATAATAATACTATAGTATAACAAGGAGATACACAATGAAAAAAATAATTATTTTGCTTACAATCTTTCTTTGTACCATTTCGCTTTTTTCTCAGTCATACGAAAACTGGGAGCGCCTAGACAGGCAAACAATAAAACTTCAAAATGGTAGCACAACCATTACTAGAAGTGGGGTATATGAACTCTCTGGAATCCTTAATAATGGAATGGTTACAGTATCTACAAATGACTCAGGTACAGTCTACCTAGTGCTAAATAACGCGCACTTAACCGGAACAAATGGAAGCCCCTTATACATTGAAAAAGCAAACAATGTTGTAATTATTCTAGAAGATAAAACGACTAATACCATTAGATACACAGGTCAAGATAACGATGATGATGACTTACCAGATGCAGCCCTGTATTCACGCGCTAATTTTGCTATAGCAGGCGAGGGCACACTCGAAATATCTTCCTTACATGTAGATGCAATTAAAAGTAAGGAAAACCTTGTATTAGAAAATATAACCTTAACGCTAGATACCCCAGAAGATGCAATAGATTCTGATGGCGACATTCACATAAAAAGTGGAACATACACCATTAACGCAGGCGACGATGCAATCCATTCAGAAGCTTCGATTACAATTGACGGTGGAATAATCGACATACAAACATGTGTTGAAGGAATTGAAGGTGCTTATGTAACAATAAATGGCGGAACCATAGACATCTACACAACTGACGATGCTATAAATACACCTGAAGATTATAGCGTGCTTACCATAAATGGCGGAACTATTTACCTTGAAACCCATGGCGATGATACAGATGGAATAGATTCTAATAATGATATTACTATTACAGGCGGCAACATAACTATAAAAATGAGTGACTTAAATCGTGCTGGTCAACACGTAGATCTTGATGGTACATTTACCCAAACTGGCGGAATAATTAAAGATGAAAAAGGGAATATTATTGACCCATCTTCGCAACAACAAAGAGGAAGGGGGACTAGATTTCGATAAATTTTATAAAAAAATGTGAAAATTTTTAAGAAATTTCATCTTTTTTTTGTAACCTTTTTTTTGCTCAGATGTTTAATATATAAACATCACTTAAGATCCGAAGGCTATACTATATTTTTGTGTCTGCGCTGTTTGCCAAAAGGTTTGAGGAGTTGTTTTGTTGTACTACTATGATTTACATCTTAGATTTGCTTAAGTTTGACTTGCCGCTTGCTGTGCTTCTTAGTATAACAACTTTTAGCGTACCGTATGGTGCGCATTTTTTTTGTCTACTTAAAAAAATCTAGATCATAATTGTTAAATCTATGCCTACCGATGATTGTTCCGTATAATAGGTTGTGGCTCCGCGTCCTCTCCCATAATTATATTTTAATGAAAGAATATAACTATGAAATTCAACTCCAGCACCAAGAGACGATGCAAAACTGTTTTGATTTTGAATTAAACCTATCCTATCTTTATAGTCATAGATATACGCAAGATTAACGCCAAATAAAAAATTTATGTCATATGTTTCAGAAAACGAATATCGATAATCATTTCCAATATGGATTTTAAAAGCAGGCGCGCCGTTCCCTGCGTACCGATATGTTGTTTCAATTCCCCCATAAGGTGAAAAAGAATGATTATCAATATTTTCATAGTAATATAAATTAATTCCAAATAATTCATAACTTGCACCCATTGGTTCAAAGGAACCTTTGTAACCATCTATAAAGTGCGTAGACTGGTGATAGTACGGATAAATCCGTATCTTTAGCGGAACATCTAAACATTTTTGTAACCAAATGTCAACAAATGGTCCAAACTCGCCTGTAAAATCATAGACGTAAAAGCTAATATCATTTATTCTTTTTTCTTTGGCAAACATAAGTGCTTCCATTCCACCAAAACCACCAACTGTAAAGTAGTCATTCCTATACAGTGTAAAATCTTTTGCTAATCGTAAATCAAAAAAAATAAAAGCATCGCTATAATCAAATGTGTCATTAGGGTCTCTTGTTTTGAATGAGTCGACTACATCAAAATTATAGTTTAGGAAGACTCTCGATACCATAGCTCTTTTGTCAAGCCATCCTGTGTAATATTTATCCATTGGATTTTTAGTGAATATAGAAAAATCCTTAGATGTACTGTTATTGTTTTCATGTGAAACTGAAAAAGTTATGCAAAAAAATGTTAGAATTATTATACATATACTAAATCTTATAGTTTTCATAACGTAGACCCCCTATATGTGAAAATGCTCGTAATTTTAACATTAAGTCTATTGATGGTCAATAGTATTACTTAAAAGCTATGTATATTGTATTCTGATTATTTAGAAAACTCTTATTATATTAGTGTCGATAGTAATTGGCTTGAAACAGGCATCTATTTTCGTTATAATGAAAACATGAATTTAGAAGCCTTTGTATTAGGATGTGGTGGTATGATGCCGCTTCCATATAGACATTTAACCTCTGTTCTCTTGAGACGTGAAGGTCAACTCTTTTTGTTTGATGGTGGAGAAGGTACTCAAGTATCGCTTCGTCGCTTAAATCTAAAATGGAAAAAAATTAATGCTATTTTTGTTAGCCATACTCATGCAGACCATGTTACAGGGCTTCCTGGGATTTTAATGCTTTCTTCTCAAGTAGATAGAGATGAGCCTCTGTATATTTATGGACCGCCAAAAATTAAAGAATACATAGAATCTAGTCGCCAAGTTTTGGATATGTATATAAATTATCCAATTATTGTAAAAGAAATTACTGAGCCTTGCGTGTGCTATGAAGGTGAAGATTTTTATATTAGAGCCTTTCCTTTAAAGCATACAAAACCTTGTGTTGGATATACTTTAGAAGAACTAGACCGCCCTGGAACATTTGACCCAGAAAAAGCAAAAGAATTAGGTGTACCAATGGGGCCACTTTGGTCAAAATTACAAAAAGGTGAAGACGTTGAAGCTACGGATGGAAGTATTGTTACATCAAGCCAAGTAGTTGGAGCAAAACGAAGTGGCAGAAAGTTTAGCTACGTAACCGATACATTATATCTTCCATCAATTGCAAAAGAAGTGCAAGGATCAGACCTTTTTATTTGTGAAGGAATGTTTGCACACGATGCACTTGATCAAGCAACTGAAAAAAAACACATGACTGTTGTGCAGGCTGCAACTATTGCAAAGGATGCCAATGTTGACAAAATGGGACTTATACATTATAGCCCTAGGTATACAGACAAAGAACTAAAACCACTTTTAGAAGAAGCCCAAAGTGTATTCCCTGAAACATTTTTAACTCGCGATAGAATGCAAATTGAAATACCATACAAAGACTAATTCCTAATTAGGAATTAGGAATTAGGAATTAGGAATTAACATGAATGATGATAAAATACTAAAAACACTTAAAAATCTTGAGTCTGAATTACAAGAACTCAGAAAACAATTTCCTGTTCGTTCATACAATATGAAAAGTATGATATATGAGCGTGCTGCAAAAGAAAGTGTAGATTATTTTTATGAAAAAGCATCTAACGCTCTCATGCTCGATGACAGGTTTAAAGTATTAGAATACGCACTAAATGAATGCCTTGAACATGATATTTCTGATAATGGTTTATTCATAGAGTTTGGCGTATTCCAAGGTGAAAGTATAAATTTTTGCGCAGAATTGTTAAAAGATAAAACATTCTATGGCTTTGATTCTTTTGAAGGCCTTCCTGAAACATGGGGTGGAAAAGAAGCAAAAGGTCATTTTAGCTTGCAGGGAAATCTTCCTAAAGTTAAGAAAAATGTGGAACTAATAAAAGGCTGGTTTAATGAATCCCTCCCAGTTTTTTTAATGGATGAAGAAAGAGATGTTGCTTTCTTGCATATTGACTGCGATCTTTATTCATCTACTAAAACTGTATTGGATTTGCTTGCAAGTAAAATTAAGCCAGGTACAGTTATTGTATTTGATGAATACATAAATTATCCAAATTGGCAAAAACATGAGTACAAAGCTTTTCAAGAATTTGTAAAAAAATATAATGTAAAATATGAATATTTGGCATTAGGAATTTTAGATATGGCTGTAGTAATTAAAAGTATTGGTTAATATATGAAAAATACACTCGTAATTGGCTCTACCGTTGTAGATGTTATAATAGGGATTCCAAGTCTTCCAACAAAATCTCAAGATGTAAATATTCTCAGTCAAATGCAAAGTCTTGGTGGGTGTGCTTATAACGCATCAAATATGCTTCATTTAGAGAATGTTCCCTATACACTTTGTTCTCCTGTTGGAAGTGGTATCTATGGGGAGTTTGTTGAGCGAGAACTTGCAAACAAGGGCATATCTCCATTTGTTCGTTTAGATAATATCGCAAATGGGTGTTGCTATTGCCTCGTAGAAAAAGATGGAGAGCGAACCTTTCTTTCTCATCACGGAGCAGAATACATTTTTAAAAAAGAATGGATGAATAGTATAGACCCCAGTACCGTTGATTCTGTATATATTTGTGGTATAGAAGTAGAAGACCCTACAGGTATTGAAATTGTTGAATATTTAGAAGTAAATCCACAGTATCAAGTATTTTTTGCTGTTGGCCCAAGAATTAAACACATAGACCAAAGTAGGCTAGATCGACTTTTTGCACTTAAGCCTATAATTCATTTAAATGATACTGAAGCGTGTGAATATACAAAATGTTCTAATATCACAGATGCCGCTATGGCCTTATATTCAGTAACGAAAAACTCTCTAATAATTACACTGGGTGAAAAGGGTGCATTAGTACTTGAAAATGGTATTATCACTATGGTTGAAGGTAGGCCTGCCAACGTTGTTGACACCATTGGAGCAGGGGATTGTCATATAGGCTCTGTTATCGCTGGATTAAAGCAAGGGTTTAATCTTGTAAACTCAGTGAGGAGAGCAAATATCTTTGCAAGCGCAGTTGTAGGAATTAGTGGTGCGGTACTGAGTAATGATGAGTATAACAGCGCTAAACAACGCTGCTAGGTTTCTATTATTATATAGTTTCGTATAGTTTTTTTATAGACCTTGCAAGATCAGAATCGAGGCTTAAACCCATACATATTTCAATTACATGTTCAATACCGTTATTTGCTAGATCCTTTTGTAATTGTACGCTTGAAGAATCGTCTGTTTTGTTAAACTTAAGGGCAGAAGCTATTCCTTCAACTATAAAAGTATTATCGATACCTTCTTTAGCACAATATAGTGCCGCTCCAACAAGTCTGTCATCTTTATTTATTTTGCGTATCGGATCTGCTCCAACTCTAAGTATTGTGTCTTTTAGCGCTTTGTTTTTAAATCGATATAATAAATCATCAACATTTGCAAGTATTTTTTCTAAAGGTACACCATATTCTTTATGCAAAGCTAATGCAACACTTTGGATAGAATCATGCACTTTTTTATATATTTTATCATCTTCAATTGCTTGCCAAATGTATTCATAGCCACATTCATTTCCAAAGTATGCACAAAGAGCATGTGCCATATTATGAATATAGAGTTTTCGTTTAATGTAAAAACTAAAAGGGGTATAATTAATTAATCCATTAATTTCTGGAATCTCACCTTTAAAGGCGGCCTTATCTACAGGCAAGTCTGAATATTTTTCTACAGAAATAAAAAGTGGATTTATGCTGATTTCTTCAGTTGTAGGAGGAGGAACCATTCTTCCTATAGATGCCTGTACAAGCCCAAGATTTGTATCTGCCCATAATTTTTCACTATCGTTTAAATAGTCGTAAATATATTCTTTCATTAGCTTGTCAACATCAAATTTATTTTCTGCAAGAATTATGTTTAAAGGCTTATTGTTAGTTTTAATTCTTTCCTTTATACCTTCTGCAATATTTTTTGCTATATGAGGAAGCACTCTAGCACCAACTGCAGTCGCCATAATATCAGTTTCTGAAATTTCTTTTATTGCCTGTAGATCTTGAGCGTTTACAGCTCGAATGTTTTTAACAATATCTTCTTGAATAGTATCGTTTTCAACTATTCTTACACTATATTCATTTTTTTCGTTAAAAGCTGCAATAATTGTTTCTGAAATATCTAAAAAACATACTTCGTAGCCACTTTCAGAAAAAGTTTTACCAATAAACCCTCTGCCAATATTTCCAGCTCCATACATTATTGCTTTTTTCATACGTGTAATCCTCATATCAAATGTTTCATTACTGCATTACAAGTGTAAATAAGTAATTTATAGTAATTTTATCTGCAAAAAATTAAAGAGTCTTTCAATTTTATATGTAATACTATTTTATACATGCATATTTTAACTATTTGCTGTTATTCTCTTATTGACAGAATAGAAAAATAAATTTAGAGTAGTACTAACAAAATATAAAGTGGCGAAATAACGATGGATCCGATAGAAATTATAGATGAATACCAGTGGAGTGACAAAAAGAAAGTTTTAACTTTTACTCAAATGAATGTTAAGAATTTAGCAGCATTTGGTAGACTAGTACATAAAAAAGCCAATGTCCCACTTCCTTGTCATTTTCATAAAAATAAAAAAGAATTTCATATTATTGTAGAAGGCTTACAAGAATATGAAGTTGATAATAAAACATTTATCACACATGGTGGTGAAATGTTTTTAAATTTCGAAAATGAATCTCACGGAACAGGAACGTCTCTCCAATCAAATAATGAGATTATTTGGTTTCAATTAGATTTATCAAATAAAGAAAATTTTCTTGGCTTATATAAGCCATGGTCAACGTTATTATATGATGCAGTTATTTCATACAATAAAAGAATAACTCCCATCCGAAAAGAACTTATTCAGCTCATTAGAGAAGCATTTGAGTGTTTTTCACATGAAAACATGCGTATAAAACTTCGAGGTTATAGTAAATTTGTAGATTTTTTAACTACTGTAGTTTTGGATGAAAATGAACATTCATCAAACAAAAACTATTTTATTGAACGAGCTTTGCAGTATATCGATGATCATATATTTGAAGAGTTGTCGCTTGCAAAAATTTCAAAATCCTTAAATATTTCAGAGTCACATTTTAAAAAAGAGTTTAAGGAAAAAACAGGGATAACCCCAAATAAATACATTAACCACAAAAAAATTGAGCATGCAAAAAAAATATTAAAAAATGAAAATGTATCAATTTTAGAAATTGCAATGAAATTAGGCTTTTCAAGTAGCCAGTACTTTGCAACAGTATTTCAAAAATTTACCAATCAAACACCATTAGAATTTAGAAATAAGAATCCAAAAAATTGATTTTTACAAAAATGTTTAAAAAAATATTATGCTCAATTTTATTAGCCAAATAGTAACTTCTGGTATATAATATTAAAATATTCTCAACTATGTTGGGATAGGAAATTTGGAGGAAAAAAATGAAAAGATCAGAAGTTAATAATTGTATTCGGTATATGGAAAAAAAACTTAGTGAACATGGGTTTTTACTACCGCCTTTTTGTAATTGGACTAATGAAGAATGGAACAACAAAGATCATGAATATGATGAAATTCGTGATAATAATTTAGGTTGGGATATTACAGATTTTGGTAGAGGCGATTGGGAAACAACTGGTTTTTCACTTGTAACAATTCGAAATGGAAACCAAAACAACAGTAAATATAAAAAAATATATGCAGAAAAAATAATTTTATTAAAAGAAGGCCAACATTGTCCTATGCATTTTCACTGGAAAAAATGTGAAGATATTATAAACAGGGGCGGCGGAGACTTAATTATTACTGTTTACAATGCTGATAAAAATGAAGCATTGTCAGAAGATGACGTATGTGTAAACTCAGATGGACGAGAATATTATGTTAAAGCTGGTAGTAAAGTAGTATTAAAGCCAGGAGAAAGCATAACTATTTGGCCATATCAGTATCACCGTTTTGATATTGTTGAAGGCACCGGCGATGTATTAATTGGCGAAGTGTCAATGTGCAATGACGACAGTAACGATAATAGATTTTTAAATACAACAGGGCGCTTCCCAACAATCGAAGAAGATGAAGCTCCTTACAGACTCTTGTGCAATGAATATCCACAAGCAAAATAAGCTATAATAAAGGTATTATTGTATGAATAAAATTACTATTGCAGGAAATATCATAGTTGATATTATAAAAATAATAGATTCTTATCCAGAAGAAAGTATGCTTTCAAGTATACTTTCAACATCAGAAAGCGTAGGAGGCTGCGCTCCAAATACTCTTATTAGTATTGCAAAAATGAAGGGAGATATTCATTTAAGTGCATTAGGCAGAGTTGGCAGTGACAGCCATGGTCAATACGTACTCCAAGAAATGAAAAATCATGGAATAGATGTAGAAAAAGTATTAATTGATGATGCTCGTCCAACTAGCTATACCGATGTAATGACTGTTAAAAAAACTGGAAAAAGAACTTTTTTTCAAAACAGAGGTGCTAATGCATTTTTTTCAATTGATGATGTAGATGTAGAAAACCTTAATTGTGACATGTTTCATATAGGCTACTTACTTCTTTTAGATAGTTTTGATGCTGATGATGCTGAATATGGCACACCTATGGCGCGTTTGTTACATTCAATTCAAAAAAAAGGTATAAAAACGTCAATAGATGTAGTAAGTGAAAATGGAGATCGGTTTAAAAAAGTTGTAACTCCAGCAGTTCAGTATTGTAACTACATAATAATTAATGAAGTAGAAGCTGGTAGGATTACAGAAATAAACCCACGAAACCAAAATAATGAAATAGATATTGATGCAATTAAAAAAATATTATCAAGTCTTATTCAACTTGGAGTTAAAGACCTTGCTGTAATTCATGCTGCTGAGGGTGGATACGCTATGAATGCACAAATGGAATTTTTCTCTGTTCCAGCTGCAGATCTGCCAGAAAACTATATTGCAGGTGGTGTTGGTGCTGGAGATTCTTTTTGTGCAGGTGTTCTCTATGGAATAGCAAAAAACTATAGCATTGAAAAAATGCTTGAATATGCTAACCTTGCTGCAGCTGCAAATTTATCACAGCCTGACTCTGTAAGTGGATTACGACCTGAAGCAGAGATTTGGAAACTAAAAGACGCTTTTTATAAAGAGTAATATTAAAGATAAAGCGCCATTGTCTAAATAGCACAAAAACGGTATACTAGTACATAAGTATGAAAAATAAACAATTCAATGAATTAGCCGTTTGTGGCTTAGAGGCAGTAAAATCTGTAGGTAAACATAATACTCATCTTATTACACGGCTTTATTTTATTGAAGCAAGAAAAAATGAATTTTCTAGTCTTTGTAAGGAACTTGCTGAAAGTAAAAAGCCGTATAATATGGTTGATTCAATAGATTTAGAAAAGCTTTCAGGCTCTACACATCACGAAGGCGTAGTAGCTATGATCTCAAAGCCTGTTATTAAAGATATTACTTTTCCTCTAATACAAACTTTTTCACAAGAAAAACAAACTGTGTTAATTTTAGACCGAATATCAAATGCTAATAATTTTGGAGCTATAGTTAGATCTGCAGCTTTTTTTGGTATAAAAACTATCATAATATCATCCGATGATGCTCAAAGTTCAATTACTACTTCTACATATAGAATAGCTAAAGGTGGTATGGATTTTGTTACTATTTATAAAGCAGAATCTATAAATAGGCTCTTAGGCGACTTAAGAGGAAAGCTTGTAAGTATCGGAACTGATGTTAGAACAGAGCATACTCTCCAAAATTTAAATGTTATATTAAAGGAGAAATCGTTAGATACATTATCATGTGCGCTTGTTTTAGGAAATGAAGAACATGGTATAAGTGATGCAGTAAAAAAAGCCTGCGATGTTTTGGTAAAAATACCTGGAAGTGCTAGCAAAGGCGAAGGCATTGAAAGTCTCAATGTCGCCCAAGCTGCTAGCGTTTTGTTATATGAATTAACCAAGTAATTTAAAAGCTTTTTCTAAATCTGCAATTAAATCGTTAGCATTTTCAAGACCGCAATAAATTCTAACTAAGTTTCTTGAAGTATGTCTATCTCTAGCTTCTTCATCAGTCAATTTATAACAAGGCATAATACAAAGGCTTTCAAATCCACCCCACGAAACACCTTTTTGGAACAGCGTTAAGCTATTACAAAATTCAATTGTCTTTTCAATGCTAGCATCAAGTTCAAAACTCATAAGGCCTGAACTACCTGTTAACTGTTTTTGCGCAAGTTCGTACTGTGGATACGATTTTACACCTGGATAGTTTAAGCGTTTAACTTCCTTTTTTGTTTCAAGATACTCTGCAACCTTTTGTGCATTTTGAGAAGACTTTTCTAGTCTTAATGGGAAGGTTCTAAGACTTCTTAGTACTTGCCAAGCTTCGAAGTTTCCAAGTATCCCACCAAATATTTCTCTTCCTTTTGGTTTAAGCACAGACATAATTTCTTTTGATGCACAAACACAGCCTCCAACAACGTCAGAATGCCCACCATAATATTTTGATAAAGTGTGAACGCTTACATCAATTCCAATCTCAAATGGCTTTTGGTAAACCCCCGCTGCCCATGTATTGTCAATAATTGTTGCAATTCCTTTTTCCTTAGCAATTTTAACAATTTTTTTTAAATCTTGTAATTCCATGATAAGGGAAGATGGGCTTTCTAAGTAAATTACCTTTGTATTTGGCTTAATTGCAGCAATTATACCATCTGTATCATCATCATTCAAAAAATCATGGCTCATGCCTAAACTAACCATGTTTTCTGTAATAAATGTGCGAGTTGGACCGTATACATTTTTTATTGTTATTATGTGATCGCCGGACTTCATAAAATGTAAAATTGCAGTTGTTATAGCAGCCATCCCTGAGGCAAAACAAGCACTTTCTTCTGCACCTTCAATAGCTGCAAGCTTTTTTTCAACTAGTTCTACTGTAGGATTAGCATTTCTAGTATACATGTAATTCTTTTTTGAGCTCGTATCAAAGTTTAAATGATCTTCAATTGTGTCAAACACAAACAAAGAGTTCATAAATACTGGTGGTGTAACAGCCCCTAAAAGCTTTTCGTCTTCGCCTAAGTGAGCACAAACATATTCTAAATTTTTGTATTCCATAAATTATAAATCCTTCAAAAAATTATGTAACATAATATAATATGCAATATTAAACGTCAAGAACTATCTTCAAGAAACACCCATAATAGCCGATAATTAAATCGTATGAAAAAAATGATAATTCTTTATAATCCATCTAGTGATGGTTACGGACATGAAAAATTGTTTAACTCAAAATCTGCTTATGATAAAGCAAACGATTGGGCTTTATCAGTAGAAAATAGCACATGTGAAGTAATATCTTCCAGTGATGTTTTGCAAGATGGTAAAACAAATTTTGTACTGCTTCTTACGAAGATTGATGAACTTTTAAGTAAAAATAGTGTAGATTATGTTATTTTTGCATGGGCTGACTGTCCCTTTTTAAATAAAAACCTTACAGATAATCTTGTAACATATCATGAGCGATATAAAGCTGAGTATACTTTTGCAGAAGGGTATCCTTATGGCTTAGCGCCAGAACTAATACACAGTGGAACAATAAAGCTTTTAATTAACCTCGCAAAAGTAAAAGGATTTGAAGAAGCTACCGTAAACAGAGATTCATTTTTTTCACTAATAAAAACAGATATAAATTCTTTTGAAATTGAAACATACATTGCTGATCACGATTGGAGATATTTGCGATTGCAATTGTGCTGTTCAAATAAGCGAAATACACTAGCTTGTGAGAGACTTTTCGATATTGCTGAAAATGAAATTGATAATGTAGATTTATTGTCTAAAGCAGCCGAAAGCTCATCTTCAGTGCAACGCACACTGCCTGCATATTATGCAATTCAAATATATTCATCCGAAAAGCTTCAAACAGTTTATGAGCCATCTCTTGGTGATGATCAAATGGATGTAGACAAATTTTTAAAACTAATTGAAAAGATATACAATTTTTCAAACGATGCAATTATAAGTTTATCTTTTTTAGGCGATCCTCTTTATCATCCTAACTTCTTGCAGTTTGCTTCTGCTGTACTTCACTATGATACATTAGGACTATTAATTGAAACTGATGGCTTACAAGTATCAGAAAACTGTATTGAAGAGCTAAAAAAAATAGTAGGCGATAACCCTATATTATCTAATGGACAAAGAAAACTAAATTGGATAATTAGACTTGATGGAAATGATAATGAGATGTATAATAAAGTTCACTTACTAAATAATGATTCTAAAAATTTTGATAAGGCAGTTAATGCTGTTTGTATCTTAAAAAAAGCTTTCCCTCATGCCGTATATCCGCAAATGGTACGCATGAATTGTAATGAAAGTCATTTAGAAGGGTTTTTTAGAAAATGGACTGAAGATGGTACAGGAGACCTTATTGTCCAAAAGTTCGATACACTTTCAGGCCTTTTAGATGATGTTAGACCTGCAGATTTATCTCCGGCTAAACGCTACCCCTGTTGGCATATTAAAAGGGATATGAATATTCTTTATGATGGAACGGTTGTTCGTTGTAAGGCAGCAGCTTTTGCTCAAGATAAAGATATAGCTCTACTCGGAAATGCATTTGAAGAAGAGCTTTCTACCGTGTGGTCAAGAGGCGATATAAATTTAGTAAACCAATTACAAGGGAAATATACAGGGCAGTGTGGAGCTAGTGATGAATACTATACCTTTAATTTTTAATGAACGACAAATTGAACGCACTGTACTTGGTGGAGAAAATACCGACACAGAAAGCTACTCGTTAGATGCTAAAATTCCATGTTCAGTAGTACTTTTAAATAGAGGCAGCAGTCACTATCGTCAGCAAAATATCGATAACCTTCAAAAGGTTGGTTTTTTAGAAATTGTATCTGTTGAAAGCTCTAGCCTTAGTTATAATCTTGAAGACTTTGCGCTTCGCCATCCTCTTGTTAAATTTATAATTCCTCAAGAAAAACTATCTGTAGGAGATATGATAAATATTGGGATTGCAGAATGTAAGTATTCTCATGTACTAGTTTTGTGGAATGACATCTTTTTAACACCAAACCTCATAAGTAGTGCTGTTTTTGATAAAATATTTGATGATGAAACCTTATGTGTTTGCCCTCTTTTACATTCATCTTCAATGCAAATACTTCCAACTGAAATGATTCCAAGCATTGAAAAAACTCGCTTTACCGTTACCCCTGCAGCTCCTCGAACAGATAAAGCACCCACTGTATATCCCTTTGACTTTATAGGCTTATACAATAGACAACGTTTTATGCAGCTAGGCGGTTTTGATTATACTATCACAAATCCTTATTGGCAAAACATGGATTTTTCACTGCGCGCATGGTTATGGGGGGAGAAAATACACGTTGCAACTTCATTTAAATTAAAGTATGAAGATGAAAGTCCATTAGAAAATATCACAGCAGACATTACACAATTACGTTTTTACTTAAAAAACTGTTCTTCTGTTTATAGATTCGATTATTCGTATATTCCAAAATCTCGATTTTTTTCATTTTGGAGAATATTTCCAGGTACACCATTTGAAGCTTTAAAAGTATTTATTGATGCACGAAAGTGGGTACACACCAATAGATATAGATTTAAAACAGATATTGGAACCCTAATTGAAACATGGAATAGACAGTCGTCTAATACTCAGCCAGTTGGTGCGCAATGACAATAATTGCAGTACAATGTCGCCTTTCCTCTACGCGTCTACCTAACAAAGCGCTTTTACATCTTGGTGAAAAAGAACTACTTCGTTGGACGTTAGCAGCGCTAAAAAGAATAAAAGTAGATGAATATTGGATAGCAACCGATGAGCATTCTTATGCAACTATATCAAAAATTGGGAATGAAGAAGGCTGGAAATGTTTTCAAGGTCCTGAAGATGATGTGTTAGAGCGTTATTGTATGCTTATTAAAGAAACAGGTGCAGACATTGTATTAAGAGCAACTGCAGATAATCCTTTTTTGTTTTTTGAAGCGGGCGAAAAAAGCCTCATTGAATTTTCAAAACGTAACTGTGATTATTTTGCTTTTACAGGTTTACCTCATGGTAGTGGAATTGAAGTGTTTTCAGCAAAATCATTGTTAAAGGCAAGAGATTGCACAAAAGACGTGTACGATCATGAGCATGTTGGGCCTGCACTTTATAGACATCCTGAAACATTTAATTCTGTATTTGAAAAAGCGCCAAATGAATGGACACATGAATTAGATAATTTTCCCTATCGAACTACTGTAGATACTATTACGGATTTTAGACAAGTATGTAGAATACATGGGTATCTAAGCAAAAAAGGCATTGAAGCTCCATACTCGGCAAGCGATATTTTTTTAGCACTAAAGTCATCCGAAGTACAAAAGACTATTCTCTTAGTGCCATCAGTAAAAGCTGGTAGGGGAACTGGTCACATACGACGAATATTACAAACAGTACATACATTAGACTCAGAATACGGTATTTTCGCTTGTTTGTACATTGATGAAGAGCAATCTGTAGAAGTTAGAAAGCTTATTAAAAATGCATTAGAAACAGGTTTTATTAACAAACATTGCATTGTATCCACTATGCCCAAACGTGATGATTTTTCTGTAATAATAACTGACATGTTTATGATGTCAGAATCCTTTGTAAAAGAATTGCAAGATGTTGGAAATCTTATTGCAATAGATGAAGGTAGTAGTCATACAGTTTACATTGATTACTTACTAGATATTATACCTTCACTTAGCGAAGGCAAAGGCAAAAATGCTTTTTTACCAAGCCTAATTCGCTTACCAACATTACAACAAAAAGATGTAAAGGCTATAAAAAATATTTTGATTTGCATAGGTGGCGAAGACCCTGCAAATTTTGATGAAGTAATATACAAGACCTTAAAAAAAATATGTGCAGATGCAAACATCGAATCAACAAAGCAAAAAGAAATTTCTAATCTTAAAGATTGCATTCATAACTATGATCTTGTAATAACCCATTTTGGATTTACCGCCTTTGAAGCTCTTAGCGCAGGATGTGCTGTTCTTACAGTAGCGACAAGTCCTATTCATGTAAAACTATCTAAAAAATATGGGCTAAAATGTATTATAAAGTCAGATTGCAATGAAAAGTCACTCAAAAAGATAATAACAAATTTTCAACTCTTATATGCTCCTAAGCTTACTTCGTTACTAAATGATTATAATGAAACTACATTAGAATCTTATATTGCACGAATGATTAAAGCATCTCGATATAGCTGCCCAATTTGTCAAGATGAACAAGCAATAAATAAAGTAGTTTCAAGGGATAACGTAAAGACCATTCGTAAATGTCGAACTTGCAAGATACACTATATTTCATACTGTTTACAAGAAGAAAAAGAATATTCAAAAGATTATTTCTTTGATGAGTACAAAAATCAGTACGGTAAAACGTATTTAGAAGATTTTGACATGATAAAACTACTTGGTTTCTTGCGTATGACAAGAATCCTAAGAATATTAAAATACAAGAAAAAAAACATAGAAGATACAGTGCTTGATATAGGCTGTGCCTATGGTCCATTTTTAGAAGCAGTAAAAATGTTTTCAGTGAAATCATTTAAGCCGTATGGAACAGATATTTCACAAGATGCTGTAGAGTATGTTTCAAAAACACTAGGTATTTTTGCAAGTACAAGTTCTTTTCCCGATTTTAATGTAGAAAAATCTTTTGGTAAAAATTCACCTGAAAATGAACAGTTCAGAGTTGTTACAATGTGGTATGTCATTGAACACTTTCAAAATTTAGATAAGGTTTTAAGAAAGGTAAACTCTTTACTTGTACCTGGAGGTGTTTTTGCATTCTCAACACCAAATGCACTTGGTATTAGCAGAAGAAACAATCAAAAAGGTTTTTTTAAGCAAAGCCCGTATGATCACTATAGCATTTGGGATTTAAAATCGGCAAAAAAGATACTAAAACAATATGGATTTAAGATAAAAAAAGCTGTTCCCACAGGGATACATCGGCATAGGTATCCAAAAATAGTACAAAGACTACACATTTCAGTGATTGAAATACTTGCCAAAATGTTTTTTTTAGGCGATACTTTTGAAATATATTGTATCAAACAAAAGGATTTATAATGAATAACATACTCATATTAGGTGCAGGTCTTATGCAAGAGCCTGCAATAGATTCAGCACATGAACTAGGTTATGCTGTTACCGTGTTTGACGGAAATCCAAATGCACACTGTAAAGATAAGTGTGATGTTTTTGAAAAAGTAGATTTAAAATATACAGAGGAAGTAGTTCAAAAAGCAGTTGAACTGCATAGTAAAACTCCTTTTGCTGCCGTTTTTACCGCAGGTACAGACTTTTCTTATGCTGTTTCCTCAGTTGCAAAAGCTTGTAATTTACTAGCACATCCTGTTGAAGCATCAAAAAAAGCTAGCGATAAAATTCTTATGCGAGCTTGTTTTGAAAAATATACTGTTCCTTCACCTAAGTATTTAGAAGTATCAACGCAAACAAATGATGATGAGCTTTTAAAATTTGTATCTGCAATAAATTTTCCTCTTGTAGTTAAACCTTGCGACAATATGGGCTCACGTGGCTGCCGCCTTGTTAGTACTCTAGAAGAGCTACGTTTTGGAATAGATGATGCAATGCAATATTCAAAAACAAGTCGTGTTATTGTAGAACAGTACATGGAAGGCCCTGAGTTTTCTATCGATGCACTTGTGTATAACAATGAAGTTACTATTACAGGCTTTGCAGATAGGCACATTTTTTATCCTCCTTATTTTATTGAAATGGGGCATTCAATGCCAACTAATATTGACAAAAAAAACTATAACGAACTTATAAAGACATTTGTAAAAGGTATTAGCGCTCTTGGTTTACAACATGGTGCTGCAAAGGCCGACATAAAGTTAACAAGCACAGGACCCATGGTCGGAGAAATTGCAGCTCGATTATCGGTTACATGTCTGGTTGGACCTTTCCTTATGCGTCTGGACTCAATCTTACTAAGCAGGGACTCTTATTAGCACTTGGTAAAGAACCACAAGACCTTTTAGAGAAAAGAAATCTTTTAATTGATGAAGTTGCAGATTTTAAAGTATATGACTATCCTTGTTCAAATCACTGTGTTGAGCGTGCTTGGCTATCCATTCCTGGGACAGTTGCTAGCCTTAACTATGCTAGTGAAGAAAAATTATGCAATGTATTTCCTCGCTTAAATACAGGTGACATTGCAACATTTCCAGTAAATAATGTGCAAAAGGCTGGGAATGTTATATCGCTTGCAGAGACAAGAGAGGATGCAGAATTAGCTGCAAGAAACTTTATTAAAAACACACATATCGATTTAGAAAAAAATAATAATGATACAAGCAGCTTTTTGAATGAGTCACTAGATATCAATTTCCCTCCATCTGCATTTCAGCTACCAAATGAAATCTATGAAAAAATTCGCAATTTAGAAGTAAAAACACTGGAGGAATGCTTTACAATGCCTAGCTTTCTCACTCCTTTTTCGCACTGCAAAGATTGGAATGGAAAAACTCTTGAAGACAGTTTAGCATATATAAAAAACTATTGTATTAAGAACAATTTGCTAAATAGCGCGAAGGACTTTAATGCTTCTTTGTTTTGGCCATCATTTATTAGAGGTGGTGAGCAAGGTGTCCTCTTTTATTTATTTTAAATTTATGATATACTTTAGGTGATGGTGGGGAATATATGAAAAAAATCAGTGTAATTATTCTACTAATTCTAGCTAGTTTAAACCTATCTGCACAGACTCCAAAAGGGTATGTTTCACTTGTAGAAGTTGCTAACAAAACAGAATCTAATTTATATTGGGATAGCATGAGTTCTAGTGGGATGTTTGAAAAAAACGGTCACTTTTTAAACTTTTCTGTTGATGCACCTATGGTTATTTTTGATTACTCCAGAACAGCCGTTGTATCAAAACCTATTTTACACAATGGAACAGTATATGCATCTTCAGACTTCTTAGCAACCGTAGAAAAGCTTTTTAGTGAACTACCTCCAGAAATTAGCTTTAGAGTAGGAGCCATCATAATAGACGCTGGGCACGGAGGGAAAGACCCTGGTGCTGTTGGTACTCACGTAATTAACGGAAAACAAGTAACACAATATGAAAAAGATATAGCGTTGTATGTAGCAAAAGCCTTGCATGCTGAACTTTCAAAAGTTTATAACGATAAAAAAATCTTACTTACGAGAGATGATGATACATTTCTAAAACTGGAAGAAAGAACTGATATAGCTAATGAAGTTAAACTTGCAGAACATGAAGCAATTCTAAATATTTCGATACACGTAAACTCAGCCTTAAGTAAGTCTGCTACGGGATTTGAAGTTTGGTACTTAAGTCCTGGATATAGACGGACGCTAATTAATGAAGAAGATGCACAAAATGTTGAAGGCGAAGTTGCTAACATTATTAATTTAATGTTAGAAGAAGAATTTACAACTGAAAGCATTTTAATAGCTGATTATATCCATGATGGAATGGAAGCGCAAATTGGACACTTAAGTCCATCTAGAGGTTTAAAAGAAGAAGAGTGGTTTGTAGTGCGAAATGCTAAAATGCCAAGTGTATTAGTTGAACTTGGATTTATTTCAAATGCTGGTGAAGCTGCATTACTTTATGATAAAGAGTACTTGCACAAACTAGCCCTTGGCATATATAATGGTACAACAGCTTTTGTGACTCATTTTGAAGAGTCGCGAGGCTTTACGGGTTCTACTCGATAAGTTTAAAGGTGATATATGAATTTAACAGAAATAAAAAAATCGATGACAATAAATAAAGCATTTATAATAATTGTATCATTTGTAGTTTTATTTTCGCTACTCTTTTTTATAGTTTTTTATCCAGGAAAGAGGGCAGCATTTATATTTGAATCTATGGATTCTGACTATCTTTATATAGAGCATAGATATATTCCAAGAGATTCAGCACAAGGGGATATTTCGTATTTTGTAGACGAACTCTTATTAGGACCTATTAGTAATAGGTATAAGCCCTTATTTGTAAATGGAACTAGGGCAGTGTCATGCTTTTTAGCAGAAGATAAAACACTTTATATTGACTTGAATGAAAAAGCATTGCTACCAGGTAAAACTACTTCAGACACTATTTATGCATGCGAATTATTAAAAAAAAATGTGCTTAAAAACCACAAATATGTCGATACTATAAAAGTATTCATAATGGGAAATTTAGTTTCACAAAATTAACAAAATTTTGTCTATTTTGTAAAAAAAAGCATTGACAAAAAGTTGTATAGAGTGTAACCTATATTTATATGAATATAAAGAATTTTTACTACCAATAAAAAGGAGTTTTGAATGAAGAAGTATTTATTTTTTATGCTAGTCTTACTTCTAGTTGCAGGGAGCTTCACTTTCGGTGAAAAAGCAACGATTATAGACTTTGCAGCACTTGAACCAGACATTGTAGCTGGCGAAGATGGAAATCCAACAGTTCACTCAAGAACAGCTATGGATTTTTCTGATGTATCATCAATCAATTTTGATGAAACACAAAAAGCACTAATGAGATCATCTCTCGCATTACCAGACTGGGAAGTTCACTTAAACTCTTCAGCTCAAACAGTTACAAATATGCGTAACTCTGTAGTTAAACCAGCACCAAACGTATCTGGTCCTTATGAAGGATTAAACGTAATGGGTGTACGTG
>CAYJLQ010000009.1:0-22171 GCA_964370725.1 uncultured Treponemataceae bacterium | reverse complement strand
CAATTTTTTTTGCATGAGTTGGATTTTTAACATAGTATGCATCGTGTATATCACGGGCTGCATGAAATTGAGGCATAAATAAGGCATCTGAGTTCCAAAATTCTGTTTCTACTAAAGGGCCATCAAATTCTTCAAAACCTAATGAACCAAGCTTATCTTTTACACTTTCTAAGAAAGAAACATAGGCATTTGTTCTACCTGGAATAATTCGAGCAGGAGGGACTGCAATATTATACCCTCTAAATGTAGCATTCTTCCATTCACCTTTTTCAAGCATTGAAGAAGTTAAACTACCAATTTCATTCCCTGTAACGCCTGCTTTTTTTAATGCATCAGTAACATCGCTAGCTGCGCTCAAAAGAGTATGTACTACTGTTTCTCTTTCTACAATTCTAAAAGCACTATCTGCAGCACCTCTTTTTTTTGCCATTGTGTTCATTACATCAAGTTCATCTTTTGATAAAGATTGAATATCGAGTGTGCTATCAGGAGCGTTTACCGCTTTTTGTAATATTTCGCGTGCAACTACAAGACTTTTAGGCAAATCCTTACCTTCATACATAGCCTTTTTTTCAGGGCTCATTTTTAGAGCTCCTTCTTTACTTAAAAGACCAAATGCAGAACCAACATCTTTATTTTCTATATTTAATGCTGTAGCAATTTCAGGTAATGATTTTTCACCGTTTTCTTTAACAAAGTTAAAAATTCTCTCAGCAGGAAGCCCTTCCTTTGCATGCACTTGCCCTAGTTCGGTTAACTCAAAAAAGGTATGTTCTTCTCGCCGTACAATACTGGCAAGTTCTTTACCGACAAGCCATGAAAATGCTTGGTTTGCGTGACCTTCTTTATAGTCAAGATCCTTTTGAAGTTTTTGTGAAGTTAACTCTTCATCTTTTTTGTATGTAAGCAACACACGTACTTCAAGTGGATGCAAATTTTTAACAAGGGATTGGACGTCCATTCTATTCTCCGAGAATTTATTTATTTTTTAAGACAATTATGCAACTGTCTTAGGGATTTTAGTTATCTGCGTAGTTAAGATCTCTAACTTCAGTAAAACGAATTCTTGAAGTATAGTGAGTCATATTATTTACGTTATCATACTTTGTAGTATCTGCGCCGCGATAGTTGTAGCCGTAGTATTTTTGATCAGTACGTTCGCCTTCACCTGCAGTATCAGAAACTTTACGTTCTTGTAGAAATTGTTCTACTCTGTTTCTAATAGTAATCATTGCTGTGCTTTGTTCAAATAAATCAGTGTTCATTGAAAAAGTAAAGAAAGATTCACCAGTAGCTGGCAGAAGCTGAATTGTCATAAGATATGGCAAACCTTCATCTGTTTTGCCTTCTTCAGAAATTGTTTCAACATTTAAGTTTTCAGGAATTTGTGCAAACCCTACTGACATAACGAACATCATTGCTAGTAACAATACAATTGTCTTTTTCATAAAAAGCCTCCTTAAGATGTTTCCATCTCTTCTGTATATTATGCGCTAAAATACTGCACATAATTTAAAATTTTGTGTACTCTACTATTTTACTCACATTTAGAAAAAAATCAAGGTCTGCAACGTATTTTCCTGCATCAATATAGTACCTTGGGAAGTCTACAAGTAAAATTTTTCCATTTATTTCTTTTGGTTTATTCTTTGTTATATTTACAGCATATTCTCGAATTGCATTTTTTGCAGCTGCTTCACATGCTGTTTTTACACTTCCAATGCCGTCAAATACTGAAGCAGATCCTATTCCTCCAATAGTTGGGAACGAAGCCCCATGCCAACGACGTCTTTCATGCATCATTTTTTCATCTAAATCATATTCAACCCATGACTCTACAACAGACGCATTATTTGTTACAAATGAATCGGTATAGCGAAAGCGAGGATCGTTTTTATCAACTTGAACAATGCTTTTAATCTCAAAATATTCTTTTACACCCCGTAGGTTATCAGAAGGAGTATAAGAAAACTCCCAACCATATACAAGCCCTTCAATAAAGTAAGGTGTTAACTCACGAATACCACTCGTTGCAAAAAAGAACTCGTTTTCATTGTCTTTCAAGGGACGTGCATTCAAAGGTGATTCTTCAAGAACATACCAAAGAGGGAATCGTAATAATGCAGAAGAGGCAATATTTTGCCCCGCAAGCATAGCTCCCACTAGCAGCATAATCGAAACAGAGAGGAACTTTTTTCTTAATGAAGATAAACTTACCTGAACAAATCTTTCCATACGCGCCAAGGTTTAATTCCCATTCTAACTCTCAAGTATATCCATGCAAACACAAATCCAGCTAAATGAGCAAAGTGTGCTATTCCGGACCCCATTGAAAAAAGCTGATTCCACACAGAAATTCCTGCATATATTAGTACAAGTAAAGGAGCTTGCACAGGGATAATTCCCCAAATATATATCTTTGAATGAGGAAACAGCACTGCATACATTAAAAGAATTGCATAAACAGAACCTGATGCTCCCATTAAAAAGGTGTAATACATCCCTGAAAAATAATACATAATAAAGGATGCCAAGCCACATAAAAAGCCAATAAGAATATATATCAAAATAAATTCTTTTGTCCCAACAGATCGTTCAAGACTTACACCAAAAAAAAGAACTCCGAGCATATTCCCAATTAAATGATAAAAATTTGCATGCACAAACATATAGGTAAAAAACTGAAAGAACATTCCACCTTCAATGATATATGCAACATTTAACGACAAATATCCAAAAAGTCGTGTATTCATTTGCGTAAGCATAAAAACGCCAATATTTATTGCAATAATGATAAGTGCCGCATTAGAAAATGAGTAGCGAAAAGGCCTTCGTAATGCAAATTTATTCATACGTATTTTCTCCTAAGTTATTTATAAAATTACCAATACTGACAAAAAATAATTATTCTATTGTTCGTCATTTGAATTTTGGCGTTTTTCTCCGCGAGTTGTTTCAATAACCCCAAGCTGAGCATAATGCTTCATAAGATTTAAAAAAGCTGCCCACTTCGGCAAAGACTTATCAAGCAAATCGACAGTCTCTCTATTTCTAGATGACGTAAACAAGAATTTTATATTTGTAACTAATTCTGGCGTACTAAGCCTTGAATCTTCAAGTATTGCTAAAAGGAGGTTGTACAATTCATAAAATTTGGTACTTTGTTTTTGAGTTAAGTTTTTAGCGGCATTGTTAATTTCTAAAACCATATTGCCTAGCGTTCGTACAAACTCCGGATCTTTTTTACTATCATTAATATAGCTTGTAAGTAATGTTAAGTCATTTTTTTCATTTCGTGCAAAAGAGTTCTCAAAACCCTTTATTTCATTTAATGATTCTAAACAATCGAATACTGCAGATGAAAAGTCTGTTTTTGTTTCTGGAAGAGTAAAAAAACCTTCTACAACAATATCATTTAAAAGCGCTTGAATTTCTTCATTAAAATATATTTCAACAAATGATTTTATAACTTGCACTGGAGTAATCCATAAAAAGGAAAATGAAGAACCTTCTTGTAATATTCCATTAGTCTGTGTATTGTAACCATTTAATGATAATAGAGGTACAGGGCCAAAAACATCTCTTATCTCCCTAATTCTCTCTTGATCTTGAAACTCAACATTTAAGCGTTCTGTGTCAGATGAAAACAAAGCTTTTTGTCGAGCGCTATATTCATCAAGCGGGGTAGATTTATTAACCGCACATTCGGGATCCAAACTGGCATCCCTTTTCCCTAGCGCAATAAGATCTTTAAGAATATCTGCGCTCAATGTTTTATTTAACGCAGTAGCAATTTTTTTTAGCCGTGCCATAAGCTGATCTTGCGTTAGATTCTTTGTTTTACCTGGAATTATAGTCGAAACAGCAATAATTGCACGAGCCAAAGCTCCTGTAAGATGCAACTTTGCACTAACAAAATACAAGTTTAATAGTTCATCGCACAGCTCTTCACTTGCAACAGGATTAAAGGAATGTTTTGTATCCATCGGCGCAAAGGCTGGATCGAATTTTTTTAACAAATCAATAAAATTAAAGCAACATAAATCGTAAAATAATTCAAGTTCTTGCAAAGTTTTTTCAATTTGAGCAAACGATGTCGTGTGTAAGTCTTTTTGAAGCGCCATAAAATTTTGCGCCTGCTTTTTTACTTCTTCATCGCGATTAGAGGCGGCATCAAAAGCCTTTTTTCTCATATCATATGTTAATGAATCTAGCTTTGATTTTGTTTTTTCACTGTATCCAGATTGGATAAGCGCATCGTACACTCTGTTTTTTACAAGTTTAAGTTCGGGTAATTGAATAAAATCCAATAGAGATGTAAAAATACCTATGTTTGAATAAACGCTATACAGCGCCTCTGCAACAGTAACTTGCACTACCCCATTTTTACAAAGCGGTGTACTCATCTTTGATAATCGCACATCAATGGCTTTTAACTGTTGATTTTTTTGAATCTCTGGGTTTCCGGGAGAGAAAAGTGATTTGAAAAATTCAATTAACTGGCCAATCATAATAATCCTCTACGCTAAATTTTGTAACAAAGGTTGAAAAATGTTATCATAGTCTTTTATAGTTTCGGCTTGAACGATAGATTTTCTTAGCCCTGCGCCACCTTCAATTCCTTTAGTGTAGGCACAAAAACGTTTTCTCATTTCTCTACAAGCAACATATTCATCTTTATCTTCACATAAAATACGCAGTTCTTTTAAACCTGCTAAAATACACTTTTCAAAAGGAACGCTATCATAAAAACCCTTTTCAATTAAATCTTTTGTTTGTGAAAATATAAAAGGAGCACCCATAGCCCCGCGCGCAAACATAACTGCATCGCATTTTGTCTGAGAAAGCATATCTCTTGCAGCTTCAGGTGAAAAAACATCCCCTGAACCAAATACAGGGATAGGATTTTCTTGTTTTTTTATTAACTCAACCAAATCGCTTAAATACTGCCAATTTGAAAATCCTTCATACCCTTGCGCTCTGGTACGTGGATGCATTGTAATAGCAGCTACCCCTGCTTCTTTTGCAGCTAAGGCAACTTCTTGCCAAAGCATGCTTTTAGAATCCCATCCAGAGCGAATTTTAACCGTTACTGGGATAGAGTGTGAATATGATGAGTTTATATTTGCAGCGTCGTTAGCAACTTCAACTACTGCTTTCAAGAGCACGTGTAAAGCTTCAGGATCTTTCATTAAAGATGAACCTGCCCCCGTTTTTGTTATTTTGTGAACGGGGCAACCTGAGTTTATATCAATAAGATCGGGATTTGATTTTTCAAGAACAATAGGCACAGAACTCGCCATTGTTTGCGGGTCACTGCCAAATATTTGCACAGCGTAGTATTGTTCATTTTCTGCGCGCGCCATAATTTGTTCAGTTTTACCAGATCCTCTTACCAAGGCTTCTGCGGATACCATTTCTGTATAAGAAAAATTTGCCCCACCATCAGCACAAAGTGTTCTAAACGCTCTATCTGAATATCCTGCGACTGGGGCTAAAAATAAATTTCCATCAAGAAGTAGCTCATGACCATCTTTAGCAAGAGGGCTTCTAATAGAAACAGGGTGATATAATGAGTTCATGCTCTATAACAACACCTTGCTTGTATTATGGATCAAGCCTAAAAAACTTACAACTATTTTGCCATAATTGTTCAGCTAACACTTCAACATCCATCTCTAGCATTTCTGCTAAGAAACGTACTGTTGAAGGTGTGTACGATGGCATATTTCTTTTTCCTCTGTATTCAGCTGGAACCATAAAAGGACTTTCTGATTCAACTAAAATACGGTCAAGAGGAACATTTAATACAGTTTCGTGTAAATTTCTAGCATTTCTATAGGTTAGATTACCAGCAAAAGAAAAATATAAGTTTAAATCTAAGGCTTTTTTTGCATATGCTGCATCTTCTGAGTAACAGTGTAAAACACCACCCGCAGAAGGAAGTCTTTCTGATAAAATTTCTAAAACATCTTTCCCTGCATCTCTATTATGAATAATAACAGGTACATCCATTCGCTGTGCTAAATCAAGCTGATTAATAAATAACTCAACTTGAGAACGTTTATCTCCAAACTTTCTGTAATAATCTAAACCTGTTTCCCCTAAGGCAACCACATTTGGCAATTTGAGACTTTCTTCAATAACTCTAAGCCAATCCTTACCAGGATGGATTACTTCAGAAGGTGCAACACCTACAGCATGATATACATTTGATAATGATTTTAGGCTTTCATATACTTTCCCAAAATCATGTAAACTATTACAAATACTAACAATACGGGTTACACCAACATGTTTAGCTTCTTGTACTACACGAAGCTGCTCAATAGGATCATCATAAATAAGCCCGATATGGGCGTGAGTATCAAAAACTTTCATGGCTTTCATCCAAAAAACGATAATGCGGACGCAAAAAAGCTGTCCGTTCGCAAAACTGACATTAAAGACTTGATTAATAATAGAAAATGCCAGTATCTACATTATTAGAATACCACAGTAATTACATATCGTCAACATTTTTTTTACTTTTTATTTACATTTTTTTAAGAAATGCAATCGAATATACCAAAAACAAAGCGAAAACGTATATAAATAGCTTAAAAACCTACTAAAAGCATGCATTTATGTGAAAAAAGTCACATAGAATTAAAAACACTTAAATAAAGAATGTTTTTAAACTTTGTTTGACAGATACTATAAAAAGTGATATAATATACCGATAATATAGATATACTATGCCGTACTAGTACGGATTCAATACGGAGATTTTAGTGGCTAGAACACGTACATATGAAAAAATAGAAAAGAACGTTGTACACCACATTGGCAAAAATGTGCTTAATGGATTTCGCGCCATCGGAAAAGCGCTCCAAAAGTTCATAAAACTATGTGACAGCAAACTTACAATAATGATTGTTCCACACTCTCAAACAAATGTTATCAACTTTAGAACAAATATATTTTCACTTGCTTTAGGTACTGTTATTGTTATAGGAATGATTTTTTCATTTTTTTACTTTAACAGACAAAACTCAATTTCTTCATCAGAGATTGCGCGACTTGAAACAGAAAACAGAGAAAGCCTTGCTAGTTTTGACATTTTAAAAGATGAAAATAATAACTTGCTACAGGCTGCAGAAAAGTTTAAAACTGCGCTTAATGAATCACTAGCACTTATAGGGATTGATGTTGCAACATCTACACGAAACTCATTACAAGATAGCGATCTTGCAGCATTAATGAACAACCAATCATTATCATCTGGATCAACAAAAGAAATTGCCGATGTCCAACAATTAACATCATATATAGAAGGCACTATTGAACCAATAGAACAAATTGGGGAAGTTATTAAATCACAACAAGCAATTTTTTCTGACACCCCAAATATTTGGCCTCTAAAAGGTGGCGTTGGATACACAACAGCACAATTTGGTCACCAAGTTCACCCAATTACAGGGCAATGGTATATTCATACTGGTTACGATGTTGCTACAGGTAGAACAGGAGACCCTATAGTTGCAACAGCAAACGGAAAAATTATTACAAACACATACAGTGATGCTCTTGGTATCCATGTAGCTATCCAACATAAATATGGTTATATTACCCGCTACGCACACATGAACGCAAGCTATGTTTCACTTGGTCAAGAAGTTGAACAAGGCGAAGTTATTGGTGTAATAGGAAATACAGGGCTTTCAACAGGACCTCACTTACACTATGAATTATACATAGGCTCTAGTTTAATTGATCCTGCGCCATATGTGAATGTAAAATAAATACAAAAAAACAAGAGAATTATATGGCTTTTCAAAACGATGATATATCAATAAACACCCTCATTGGTCAGGGTTCTTTTATAAAAGGAAGTTTAACTGTTAAAGGGTTTTTACGCTTTGATGGGGATATCGACGGGAACCTTGAAACTACAGGAAAACTTATTATTGGAGATCAAGCGAGAATAAAAGGTAATATTAGCGCTTCGTCTGCAATCATACATGGGATAGTTGAAGGCGATGTAGTAGCTCCTGAAGGAGTTCGATTATTTTCTACTGCTACCGTAATTGGCGATATAGTTTCAAAAAAAATATATGTAGAGGAAAAAGTTTTTATTCAAGGACAGTGTATTGTATTTGAAAACAGCGATTCTTTTGATACAGCACGCAAAGCTTGGCAAGACGAAAAAGCAATTCGTCAAAAAACCTTACTGGTTAACAGAGGTTCACGCTAATGTTGCCACTTGACCCACTTGGCTTGGCTCCCTCTTTTCAACAAGCCGCAGAAATTGGTAAAAAGAAAGAAAAAAAAACAGACACATCAAAATTAAAATCAACTTCATTTGCAACAATACTTCAATCATCACAAGAACAAGATATTTCACCCACTGACGATACAGACTTATTAAAGAACATAGAAGGGAAAAGCTTCGATGAAACCTTACAATATTTAGTTGATGGAGTATATGCTGCGGGAGATCGTTTAAAGAAAAACCCTCACACTGATGAGTTTAAGAAGTACAGGAAATCATTATCGCAGTTTTTAAATTTTATTGTTAAAAACACCTATGAAATAGAAACACAACAACGGCGAAGAGGGAAAAAACGTGTAGTGTATACCTTAGTTAATGTAGTTAATCAAAAACTTGACTCATTGGCAAATGGAATACTATTTAATCAAGCTGACCAGATAAAATTACTTGCTAGAGTAGAAGAAATAAATGGGTTATTAGTAGATTTTTTTTCATAACCTACGCAATTTGGAATGAACGGTTTTTACGTAGCTACAGTAAAAATCAGTAGTAAAAAAATAGTAGCTGGAGGAACACATGAGTGACATTATAACAGGAAATATAGACGAGTCTAATCAGCACGACCTTTTATCGCTAGAAGATGAAGGGGCTGATGAACATAGTCAGCATGATAATCATAATTATGTATTTCCAACACCTTTATATCAGTTAAAATTAGAATATTCTTCTGAAAGCATTTATGCAACAGCACCAGAGTCTATGCATTTAACCGTTGGTGACTATGCAATTGTACAAACACGATACGGGAAAGACATGGCTCAAGTACTTGGAACATCAAAGCGACCTATTGGAATACAACCATCTGATGTTATACCGGTAGAACGCAAAGCAATTGCAGAAGATATTAAAAGAGCAAATGATTTAAAAGGCAAAGAAAAAGAAGCTTTAAAAACATTCAAAGAAAAAACTGCAAGCAGAAAGCTTGACATGAAAGCTTTAGGTGTTCACTTTTTGCTTGAAGAACAAAAAGTAGTATTCTTTTTTAGCGCTGACAATCGTGTTGACTTTAGAGAACTGGTAAAAGATTTAGTTAGTGTATTTAAAATGCGCATAGAATTACGCCAAATTGGGGTTAGAGATGAAGCACGGATAATTGGCGGACTCGGCGTTTGCGGTCGCCCATTTTGTTGTAATGCTGTTTCCGATAAACTTCGTCCAGTTTCTATCAAAATGGCAAAAAACCAAAATCTTTCATTAAACTCTGTAAAAATATCTGGTCAATGCGGAAGACTTCTATGTTGTTTGGCATATGAGTCTGATTGGTACAATGAGGCGAGAAAAAGCATGCCATCAGAGGGTGTTCGCCTTTTTTATGATGGAACCAGCTTCCATATTACAGAAACAAACCAAGTTCGAGCTACTGTAAAAATGACAGGAGAAGATGGCAGAGTTTTAGAAATGAATGCTTCCGACTTTTTTCAAGACGGTAACAAATGGAAAGTAAAAAAGCATAGGTAATTTTTAAGTGGATGATAAGACAGTATTCTTGCATAAGAGTATTGTCTTTTTTTTCAAAACACTTGACATATATCGATAAATTTTTATATAATTAAATTAGGAGACAAAAAACTATGACGATTACAGTTTGCATGGGAAGTTCCTGCTTTAGTAGAGGTAATGCCTCTAATGCGGAAGCAGTACAAACCCTCATTGAAAGAATGGGCATTACATCCAATACAGAAGTACGTGGATGTCTTTGTGAAGGGAAATGTAAAAATGGCCCTAATGTTAGAATTAACGATACGCTGTATTCAAATGTTACACCTGATTCACTTGAATCCTTAATAAATCATGAACTCTCTCTTGAAAAAGGAGAATAGCGATGAATCAACTACAACCTGTTTACACAGAACCTACAGAGTGTCAAGACTGTTATAAATGTGTCCGCCAATGCCCCGTAAAAGCAATACGGGTAGAAAACGGGCATGCTTTAATTATGCCAGAATTATGTATTATTTGCGGACGATGCGTTATAAACTGCCCTGCTTATGCAAAAAAAGTTCGTGACGACCTTCCAAAAGCAAAACACTGCATCACTGTAAAAGAAAAAGTAATTGCATCCCTCGCTCCTTCTTTTGTATCAGAATTTCCTGAATGCACTGCAGAGCAACTTATCCTTGCTCTCAAAAAGCTAGGCTTTTATGGAGTTTCAGAAACCGCTATTGGGGCAGACTTGGTTTCAGCACAAATAACAACAGATATTGAAAAAGCTATAGAAGATGAAAATGGGCAAAGACTATTTCTATCTTCAGCTTGCCCTACAACAGTAGAATACATTAAACATATTATGCCAGACTTTGTGCCATTTATAACCGATCGCTCATCCCCCTTATTAGCACACTCAAGATTCTTAAAAGAAGAATATGGCGATGCTACTACGGTTATTTTTATTGGCCCTTGCCTTTCAAAAAAAAGGGAAGCCGATGTTTTTGATGAAATTGAAATAAGCCTTTCTTTTAAAGACCTTAGAAAATGGTTTTCAGATGAAGGAATTGAAGTAGAAAAAATGAGTCCAGATAACACTGACTCCTTTATCCCTTTCAGAGCTGCAAAAGGAACCCTATACCCAATAGATGGGGGTATGATAGCTTCAATGAAGCGCTATCATGATTTAGAAGGTGTAAGAGTTATGTCTGTAAGCGGTGTTGATGAATTTACATCAACAGTAGCAGGCTTACATAAAGAAAAACTTACAGAACCTTTATTTATTGAAATGCTAGCTTGCCCTGGAGGGTGCATCAACGGTCCTGTATGCACAGCTAAACGCTCCACCGCTATAAAGAGAGTAAATCTTGTAGACTATGCAAGAACAGCTCCCGATCGCTTAGATAACAGCATTGTTAACACATCAAGAGATCTTTCTGGAACAGTACCAGTAAAGCCTTTAACAGAAGAAAAACTTGGAGAAGAAAAAATACAAGCCGCATTGCGCTCTGTTGGGAAAATAGCAAAATCAGATGAACTTAACTGTGCAGGCTGTGGATACGATACTTGTCGCGATTTTGCTCATGCAATACTTGAACAAAGAGCAGAAAAAACAATGTGTGTTTCCTATATGAAAAAACTTGCACAAAAAAAAGCAAATGGACTTGTACAGGCTATCCCAAGTGGCGTTGTTATTGTCAATAAAAATCTGCAAATTGTGGAGAGCAACAAAAACTTTGCACAACTCATGGGTAGTGAAGTTAAAGAAATGTTTGAAGCAAAGCCTGGCCTTGAGGGCGCAGACTTAACAAAAATCACAGATTTTTACAGATTTTTTGAGGATGTCTTGTCAAAAAATGGACCAGATGTAATTGAAAGAGAAGTCCGAAGTGGCAAAAAAATATTCCATGTTTCTGTCTTTGAAATAGAAAAAGAAGAATTTGTAGGTGGGGTTATTGAAGACATTACAGCCCCACAAATTCAAAAATCAAGAGTTGTAAAGCAAGCTCAAAAAGTTATAACCAAAAACTTATCTGTAGTTCAAAAAATTGCATTCTTACTTGGTGAAAATGCCGCCGAAACAGAATCTATGTTAAACTCAATAATTGACTCATTTTCAGACGAGGAGTCATCATGACAGCGCTCATTGAAACAGACAATACAGAAACATTCATAGAAGTTGGCCATTACCAGGTATGCAAGCACAAAAACATAGCTGAAGGTGATGTATTTTTGTCTCAAAAGAACCCTTCAGATGGAAGGGTTATAACCGCTTTGTCTGATGGTCTTGGATCTGGCATAAAGGCAGGGGTTCTTGCTACATTAACAGCCACAATGGCAACAAAGTTTATATCTTCAGATATTCCAATGAGGAAGGCAGCTAATATTATTATGGACACTCTTCCTGTTTGTAAAGAACGAGGTATAAGCTATGCAACATTTACGCTTGTTGACATTGAACCAAGTGCGCGAGTTAGAATTATGGAGTACGATAACCCTCCTTATATTCTTATTCGAGAACAAACCCTTGTAGAACCAATAAAAGATATTAGTCCTATTGAACGAAAAAAGAAGTCAACAGCACCCAGAATTGAAGCAATGCTACACTATTCACTCTATGAAGCAAAACCAGGCGACAGGCTTATATTTTTCTCAGATGGCGTTACACAATCTGGAATGGGAACGCAAGCGCTACCTTTTGGATGGGGAGGAACAAAGGCACAAGATTTCGTCTTAGACACAGTAGCAGCTCATCCTGATATAAGTGCTAGAGACCTTGCAAGAACAATAGTTCAAAAAGCAGTGTTTCACGATTCTTATAAACCAAAAGATGATATCACATGTGGAGTTATCTACTTTAGAAAACCACGAGATATGCTTGTGTTTACAGGTCCTCCAATAAACAAAGATAGTGATACAGAAATTGCACATCGCTTCGACATTTTTGATGGGACGAAAATAATATGTGGTGGAACCAGTGCAAATATTATTTCGCGGGAATTAAACAGAACAATAAAAGTTTCGCTAAAAGACTTTGACCCTGTTATTCCACCTGCATCTCAAATGGAAGGTGTAGACTTGGTTACAGAAGGCATTATTACAATGGGTGCTGTAGCAGAAATTTTAGAAAAAGGAACAAAGCTTGAAACAATAAAGCAAAACCCTGCAACTAAAATTATTGAACTTTTTTTCAATTCTGACAGGATACATTTTTTTGTTGGAACCAAAATAAATGAAGCACACCAAGACCCAAATATGCCTGTAGAACTAGAAATAAGGCGAAATGTAATAAAAAAAATAGCTCAACTTCTTGAAGAAAAGTATCTAAAGGAAGTAAAAATAGACTATTTTTAAGACAAAAAATATATTATTTGTTAATATAAAGGAAGGATATCATTATAAGACAAGGTGGTATCCATTCCGCGATGAAAACAGAGGGAAGTTAAAGGAGAAATTATGGCAAAAATTAAGGTATCAATTTGTACAGGGACAGCCTGTTATGTTATGGGAGCTTCAGAGCTACTGTTATTAGAAGACGAGTTACCAGTAGAAATTAAAGATAAAGTAGAAATTGAAGGCGTAACATGTTTAGAATTATGCAAAGGTGGAAGTAACTCTAAAGCACCTTATGTATTAATTGATGGAGAAATACATGAAGAAGCATCATTACAAAGCGTAATTGATAAAATTAAGGAAAAAGTATGTTAAACATAAATAATAATGCAGCACACTTAAAAAGAGAAATTCTTGTCCACATTGCACGGTTACAGCTTGAAGGGAATCTTGAAAAGGGCGCCCACTATATACCACGAAAAATGGTTCCAAAAGACAGCGAATCATTACGCTGCTGTATTTACCATGACAGAGAGGTAATCAGGCAACGCGTTATAGCCCGTATGGGATGTTCACTTGAAGATTATAATGAAGACAAAACTCTAGAAGAATATGTGCAAGAATCATTACAAAGAGAAACACCTACATGGCCAATTCTTACAGTTTTAGATGAAGCTTGTAATGCATGTGTTAAAAGTCAGTTTATGGTTACAAATGCATGCCAAGCATGTGTTGCACGTCCTTGTATGATAAACTGCCCAAAAAAATGTATTAGCATAAAAAATAGTCGTGCACAAATAGACGAGGAAACTTGTATAAACTGTGGTATGTGCTTAAACAACTGCCCATACCATGCAATTATTAAAATTCCAGTTCCTTGCGAAGAATCTTGCCCTGTTGGTGCAATAGCAAAGAACGAACAAGGGAAAGAAGTAATAGATTACGACAAATGTATTTTCTGCGGTAACTGTATGAGAGAATGTCCTTTTGGTGCTATGATGGACAAGGGTCAACTTGTAGACATCATAAAACATATTATGGATGGGAAAAAAGTAGTTGCTCTCTATGCACCTGCTGTTGCAGCTCAGTTTAGAGCAGCACCAGGACAACTTGAATCAGCTTTAATACAAAGTGGTTTTTCACGTATTTGGGAAGTAGCTATTGGTGCTGATATAACAGCAGATAAAGAAGCGGAAGAATTTGAAGAAAGAATGGAGCATGGCGACAAACTTATGACAACTTCTTGCTGCCCTGCTTATGTACGCGCAGTTCAACTTCACGTTCCAGAATTAAATCCATGTGTGTCTGATACTCATACCCCAATGCACTACACTGCAGAACTTGCGAAAAAAGCAGACCCAAATTGTGTTACTGTCTTTATCGGTCCTTGTCTAGCTAAAAGAAGAGAAGGAATGGATGATGCATTAGTAGACTATGTACTTTCTGTAGAAGAAATGGGGGCCTTCTTTATTGCAAAGGGTATTGAAATTGGAACCGTTGAAGCAGCCCCAGATTCAATTATCCCAACAGCATCTGGAAGAAATTTTGCTATAACCGGAGGAGTTGCAGAGGCAGTTCGCATTCGCTTAAAGCATCCAGAAAAGCTAAAACCAGCTGTAATTAACGGTTTGGACAAGGCAGGGATGAAACTCTTGGCTAGTTATGGAAAAATACAAGCAGGAACAACCCCTGTAACTGATGACACACCTAACCTTGTTGAAGTAATGGCTTGTGAGGGAGGCTGTGTTGGTGGCCCATCTGTAATTTCAAATGTTAAGGTTGCTACAATGCAGTTAAAAAAATATGTTAGCGAAGGAAGCAAAGATAAAGTTTCAAGCTAAAGCTACATTAAATGAGAAGGTGTGTTTTAAGCACACCTTCTTTTTTTTACATTTCAAACTCATCCCCAAGATATATTTTTCGAGCCATTTCTGAATCTAAAATATCTTCTTGAGACCCATGCACAAGAATTTCGCCTTGGTTAATAATGTAAGCCTCATCGGTAATATCAAGTGTAGCTCTCACATTGTGGTCAGTTATTAGAACACCTATTCCTCGTGTTGATAAAAACTTAACCACTTCTTTAATATCCGAAACAGCTATTGGGTCAATTCCAGCAAAGGGCTCATCTAAAAGCAAAAACTTGGGATCTGTTGCCAAGGCTCTGGCAATTTCAGTTCTACGCCGCTCTCCCCCCGACAAAGTATATGCCATTTGTTTTCTAAGCCTACCAATAGAAAACTCATCTAATAAACGCTCTAAAAGCTCATGCTTTTCATCACTGTTTATGTCTTTTCTGTTTTCTATTATCGCCCATATGTTTTGTTCAACTGTTAACTTTCTAAACACCGATGCTTCTTGAGGTAGGTATGAAATACCTAAGCGTGAACGCTTAAACATTGGTAAATTGGTAATACACGTTTCATCTAAAAAAACATCTCCACGAGTAGGCTTGTAAAACCCTACAATCATATAGAAAATGGTTGTCTTCCCCGCTCCGTTTGGCCCTAAAAGCCCTACAATCTTTCCTCTTTGCATAGAGAAATCTACGCCACGCACAACTTCTTTTTTACCAAAATTTTTATACAAACTGGTTACACGTAACTCACTCATCGTCGCCATCCTCTTCTGCTTCGCTAGCATCAGTTACAGTACCTTTTACTTTTCCAATCAAAGATATTTCCTCTGTATCTAAATTAAAAATAATTTCATGAGCTTCGAAAACATCATCGCCCTGAGTAATTTTGGGGCTACCACTTAGCTCTAAAATTTGTATAGACTTTCTGTACAAGGCAAAAGCAGCAGAACAAACTGAATCGTCTTGAAGTATCTCTACATCAATTTGAATAAGTGCAACTTCGGTATTTTGATCATACTCAACATACTCGGCTTTAAGTGTAACATCATTTTCTGTATCAATCATTTCTACATTGCCTTCTAAAATAGCAATATTTTTTTCTCTATCATACCGAATTATATCACACGTAAATGTAAATCCAGCATCTATGTAAGTACCAGTAATGCTATCTTTTGCTTCAATAAAACGATAGTCTTCACCATTCATTTCAATATCACCAGCTCGAAGCTCCATACTATCTGTTTTTACATATGCATCGCCGCTTAATCGGGTATAATTTTGAGTATCACTAACAGTTCCACTCATTGCGTTAGCTGAAAATTGTATAGATTGAGTAAAAACAGGCGCACATAAAATAAGCACTATAAGTGTAATGAATATGCGCTCTTGAAAGTATGGCATAATAGTTCTTTTGTTCTTAGTGTTCAAATATACTCCCCGACACTGGGCCTTCAAATGAATATGAAAAATCTACTCCACTCGCTGAAAAATTTTCGCCAGAAACTACAAGTTCAGTTCTAGCGCCTTCACTAGAGTTGTTAGTGGCATCCCCTCCAATTTCTATGGAAACAACTTCCCCTTTTACACCCGAAAAAACTTCTTTTTCCCCGTCCCAACGTAAGTTTGAAGCTTCAATTTTTGCATCATGTTCATAGCTAATAACTGATACATTACCATAAAAAATATATTCATCAAGTTCGGTATCTACAGATAAAACATCACAAAACCCAATTGTAGTTATATCTTGATTTGCATCATAAAGAGTAAAATTAGGATACTTTGCATAGGTAAGACCTCTTTCACTATACTGCTCCAGTTGGTCCACTATCATTTCTACTGCAATCTTATTATCTTCAGTTCGGCTAAATGTTGCATCAAAAAAGGTAAACTCTGGAGATGTGGCTGCTGCATCTTCTTGCTCAAAATAGTCAAGTGAGCAAGAAGATAAAAACAGAATACATAACACAATACCTATTTTTTGCATAATTAGCCTTTTTTGTTTTTTGAATATTCAAATCCCGCACGAATAAAATCAACAAATAGAGGATGTGGTTTTTTTGGACAAGAAAGAAATTCTGGATGATACTGAACGCCAATACCCCAAGGATGATTATCCCATTCAAAAGCTTCTACATGTTCATCCGATTTTGCAACTGCAGAAATGCGCAATCCTGTTGTTAATAGCTCCTCTGCATATTTTTTGTTAAATGAATACTTATTTCTATGTCTTTCAGTTATTTCAGTTTCATTATATACAGAAAATAGTTTTGATCCTTCCGTAACACAAATATCTTCATTTCCAAGTCGCATTACACCTGCTGGAACAAAACCTGTTTGTTCTTCTGGAAGACTTATAACAGGATAGTTTGAGTTTTCAACAAATTCTGTAGAATCTGCATCTTCCCATCCCAAAAGATTTCTTCCACTTTCTATAGCCATTAATTGCATGCCTAGATCAATGCCTAGATATGGTATTTTATGCTCACGTGCATATTGCACTGTTTTTAATAATCCTAAAAATCCACGTTGTCCGTAATTACCAGGGATTAAAATAGCGTCAACATCGCTAAAGAACGAATCAATTTCACTTGCAACTTCTACACTTTCTGCATCAATCTTCTTTAGTTCTAACTCTAAAGACATTCCTGATACACAAGCATGAAAAAGTGATTCTCTAGTAGACTTAAACCAGTCATCAATATACTTTTTCTTGCATAGCATACCAACTTTTATTGTTCCCTTTGGATTGCTTAAGTGAGCAATAAAGTCATTCCACTGCTTAATATCTGTTTTATGATCTTCAAAACCTAGTTTTTTCAAAATAGTTTCGGCAAAACCTTGCTTGTGAAGCTCTCTTGGTAATTCATAAATAGTTTTTTTAACATCGCCAGATGTAAAAACACCATTTTTCTCTACATTACAAAACAATGCTATTTTTCGTTTTAAGTCATCATCTAGTAATTTTTCAGTTCGACACAATAGAATATCTGGTTGAATCCCTAATTCTTGCATTTTTTTAACTGAGTGCTGAGTAGGCTTAGTTTTAAGTTCGCCACCTGTTATAGCCGGTATTAGGGTAATATGAATAGAAAGGGCATTCTTCTTTCCAAGCTCACGCACCAATTGACGTGTGGCCTCTAAAAAAGGAATAGATTCAATATCACCTACGGTTCCACCTACTTCAACAACTACTACATCTGCCTTTGTTTGTGAACCTACAAGATATATACGCCTTTTAATTTCATCTGTTATATGAGGAATTACTTGCACAGTTCTACCATTATAGCGCCCTGCTCTCTCATTTTTAATTACTGATTCATAAATTTGTCCAGTTGTAACTGAGTTTAGCGCTGTAAGTGAAACATCTGTGAAACGTTCATAATTGCCTAAATTTAAGTCTGTTTCAGCACCATCTGCTGTAACGTATACTTCTCCATGTTGATACGGACTCATGTTTCCAGCATCAACATTTATGTATGGATCACACTTCATCATAGCTATTTTTAACCCACTACATTCTAAAAGACTTCCAATACTTGATGCTGCAACACCTTTTCCGAGGCTAGAACAAACTCCACCTGTTACCAATATATATTTACTCATACTATGATTTTCACATCTCTTGCCTTTTTTGTCAATAGTTTTTGGTGACGTGTTTACTTTTTTTACTTAATGCTGTACAATATAAGTATGAATATTAACGTTACCGATGCAGACTTTGACTTATTTAGCAAACTCATTTACAAAGAAAGTGGAATATCGTTTTCAGATGTTAATCGTACTATTCTTGAGGGGCGCCTAAGAACATGCTTGAATGACAAAAAGCTTGAAACCTTGGCTGAACTTTATAAACTTATCACAACAAACACAGAAGAAATGAAGTGGATGTTGGACTCGGTAACAACAAATTTAACTAGGTTTTTTAGAAATCAACCACACTTTGATACATTAATAAATTATGTAATTCCTAAAACTGTAGCAAAAAAAAGAGCACAAGGGAAAACTAATATTAAAGTATGGAGCGCTGGATGTTCAACAGGAGAAGAACCATACACTATTGCAATGGTGTTAAAAGAACATCTTCCACCTAATATGACATTCCAGATTCTAGCATCAGATATTTCTTTAAAATCAATTTTAACAGCAAAACAAGGATACTATCCTCAAAACAAATGTGAAGGCATTCCACCAAACTATTTGGCAAAATATTTTACAAAAACAGATGGTGGATATCAGATAAATGAAGACTTAAAAAATACTATTAGATTTGACTATCATAACTTAAAAAATAGCTCAAGTACTATTGATAACGACGTAGTTTTTTGCAGAAATGTGTTAATTTATTTTGATTTACCAGCACAAACAACCACTGTGAATTGTTTTTATAATTCAATGGAAAGTGACTCTTATTTGTATATTGGACACTCAGAGTCTCTTTTTGGTATGGATACAAAGTTTGAATTTTTAAAGACAGACTGGGCTTGTATTTACCACAAAAAATAGTACTACGTTTTCTAAAGGATTTTTTTAATGTCAACTACAAATGTCTTAATTGTCGATGACTCTAAGCTAATGCGTGAGCTTTTTTCTAAACTAATTATCGAATCAGTCCCAGAAGTTTCTGTTGATACAGCAGAAAATGGTGAAGTAGCTCTAGATATGATTGCAAAATCTAGTTATCATGTTATAACTCTTGATTTAAACATGCCTGTTATGAACGGGCTCGAATTTATGAAAGAAAGAAAAAAAAGAGGAATAACAATCCCTACAATCATTTTTTCAAGCGTTGCCCATTCTGGAGCTTCATGGACAATGGAATGTTTAGAATTAGGCGCAAGTGAATTTTTATTAAAGCCAAGTGCAGGCAGGGGCGTAAACGACCTAGCAGAAAGCTTAGCTAAGCTTATTCAGTCTTATGGTAAAAGCTACAAAAACAAATCTGCAAAACCTTTTACTTCTTTGTTAAATGCAGCATCAGCTTCTGCAGAAACGAGAAGTTCTCTATCAGCTTTAAAATCAAGTATGTCTCCATTAAAAAAAGAAGCACCAATAGACATAGTAGCTATTGGTATTTCAACTGGCGGACCAAACGCACTTCGTGAAGTATTTGCCGATATAGACCCTAATTTAAAACAACCAATAGTAGTTGTACAACACATGCCACCTGGGTTCACAAAAGAGTTTGCAATAAGTTTAAATAATATTTGCCCACTTGAAGTAAAAGAGGCTGAGGAGGGCGATATATTGAAACCAGGACGTGTTTTTATAGCTCCTGGAAATAAACATGTTGTTGTTGAAAGAAAAGCATTAGCTACAATAATACACTTAACCGACGATGAGCCTTGTAATGGGCATAGGCCTTCAGCAGATATTTTATTTAGATCAGTTGCAAAAGAATACAAAGGCAATGCCCTTGGTGTAATAATGACTGGAATGGGCAAAGATGGCGCTAGAGAACTTGCAGAAATGAGCAAACAAGGGGCTAGAACACTCGGACAAGATGAAGAAACCTCTGTTGTGTATGGAATGCCTCGAGTAGCTTTTGAAATGGGCGGTGTTCAAGAACAAGTGCCCCTTAATAAAATGGCGCAGCGAATATCTGAACTTTGTAGAAGAGCATAAAAATAGCTAGTAGTACTTCTCTAAATAAAAGTATATACAAAATGCAGTTTTTGCATTATAATTCGCATTATGATACATAGAATAAAAGATAAAATTCCACAGATTGATAATTCAGCATTTATTGCCTGGAACGCAGAAGTTGCCGGTGACGTTGAAATAAAAGAAAATGTTTCAATTTGGTTTTCTGCAACAATCAGAGCAGATATTGCCCCAGTAGTTATTGGTAAAAATTCAAACTTACAAGATAATGCGGTCATACACTTAGATACCGATATCCCTTGCATTGTTGAAGACAATGTAACAATAGGTCACGGTGCTATATTACATTCATGCACCGTAAAAGAAGGCTCAACAATTGGCATGGGTGCAATTGTACTTAATAATGCTGTAATTGGTAAAAACTGTATTGTAGGTGCAGGAGCATTAGTAACCCAAGGAAAAGAGTTTCCTGACAACTCTCTCATTGTGGGAAGCCCAGCAAAGGCAGTTAGAACATTAACAGATGAAGACTTACAATCATCTCATGAAAATACAAAAAACTATGTGCTAAAAGGCCAAGGGGCAAAACAAGATTACGTGGAAATAAACTAATTGTATGACACTAAAAAATAAACTAAAAAGAATAATAGACAAACATTTAAGAAAACTCTTTGCAACAGCAATACTATTATTATCACTAGGCGTATTTTTATTTATTGGTCAAAATATAATGAGAACGTGGTTTATAGACAGAGATTCACTCAACCTTATTGCACAAAATTATTCAATGGCATTTAAAATGGCGTATACACCACTGTCCCAATTAGTTACTGTTGAAAAAATAATTACTTCTAGTGAAGAGTCTATTCAAGATGAGCTTCTTTTAGAATTGTTTGAAAGAACTGGCTACTTTACCAAAGTTACAAAAATTGACGAAGACAGTCTTCCCCATGGTTTAGAACAAGGGCAGGTTTTATGGGGACATATAGAAGTAATTGATACATTTCCACACCTAATAATATATTATAAACTTCATAATACCGAAGAAACATGTTTACAAATAGAACTACAGCTTAGCGAGGTAACGTTACAGGACTCAACTATTGAAGGGTTTTCAATCATTACAGATTCAACAGGTAACAGCATTGTATCGGTACTAAATGAGTCTCAATGGGAAAGATATAATGATTTAATGCTAGCCGATCCAGCACTCTTTTTACCTTTAAATCAAAGAGGACGTATTTACCCACAGCTTGAAAATCCTATTGCTCGTACAATAAACAACGAAATATACGGCACAACAGAAGTGTCATTTTCAATTGGAGACAATACATTTACAATCCAATTATACATCACAGAATCATCAATTAGTGGCCCTGGTCAATTTTTATTATTTACTGTAATAATTTTGTTTTCATTTTTTGGATTTACACTTTTTTTACTGCTGCTTATTGGAAGAAAATCAAATTTCAGATTAAGTGATGAAGAAAAAATGCTACAGCTAATTTCTAAAGGCGAAAGCGATGCTTTAGAGTTTAAGTCAAGCCTTCGATGGGACTATAAAACCAATGAACTAAATAAGGATCTAGAAAAGGTAATAATTAAATCAATAGCAGCATTTTCAAACGCTAATGGTGGAA
>CAYJLQ010000008.1:0-22267 GCA_964370725.1 uncultured Treponemataceae bacterium | reverse complement strand
TATGGTTCTTACTAAGTTTTCAGTGGGAATTCTTAAGCTCATAATGTAATCTTGCCCCTCAATTAAAGGGAAGTGATGCGATTCTGATTTTTTTAGACTTTGTAATATATTTTTTTTTGCTGCATGCTGGCCTAGAACAATAATTGAATCGGTAATGGCAATTATAGATAACATTTCTAATTCGTGAGAAAACATATTGTGTTTTTTTCCCTCATTAGCCAAAAAACTGCATACAGGTAACATCTGTAATAATTCTAAAACATCGCTAGGAGTAAGCCTTTTTGTATTGTTTTTCAATCCTACAATTGTATGAACCTTTTTACTTGGAGTTTCACTTAGTGGAATACAAACACTGTATTCACATTGTTTTATTTCTTCTTCAATGCGTCTTGAAGAAATTATTTCTCGATTGTTTTTTGTAACCGTAACAGGAAAAGGAAAATGATTTTTTTCAGGGAGCTTTCTTTCAGGCAAATACATCAGTAGCTTTGTTTTGTGAAGTAATTCATGCGTATATTCTTGAACATTTATACGAGATAGATTTACAATACTTGCCAATAATTTTTCAGCTTTCGTAAACTGTTCTTCTGAAAAACGCATCCAAGGTTTTGTGTTAAATACTGGGAAATCGTTACTTTGGATGCACTCAGCATGAACTCCACTTACTCCCTGCAAAAAAATACTTGCATTTATCTCATCGGTATTGTTTGACTCTGTGCTATCCATCTTATACACTTGTTCTGGCAGCATTAATGCATACCCATTTTGTACAAGGTTCAATGTACTAATAAAAAAAATGCCCCTGCCCCTATGATAAAAGCTAACATTCATTCTAACATTTGCCTTTGTTTGCACTTTTAATAAATCTTCGATAGGTTTCCATTGGCTTAAAAATCGCTTAAAAAATAAAATACCTTGGGGATATATTCTGTATTCATTACTTTGTAATGTCATACTATCTACTCTTACACCGCTTTTAACTACCGGGGAAATTGCAATGGGACTATTATCTTGCATTAAGGTTTTTAATATAACATCTCTTTCAATGCCTATCAAACTATTACTCATATACAATACTACCTATAGAAAATTGCTCAATGTAGTATTGTGATTCTATTCTCTCACAATATAAATAAGAGTCAGCATAGCCATTTTCAAAAAATAGGCGAACTGGAACTTCATAAGTATATAAAGGGTTATCAAAAGCAAAATATTCGCCAATAAGATATTCCCTAATTTCTGGATACGCTGATGTAGAATGGCGTATTATAGTTTTTAAATATACTTTTTCTTCAGTAAAAAAATCTTCACTTACAGTATCTTCTTGTAACGATGAAAAAAATTTGTTTACTACATTATACAAACCAATAGGCATTGAAGCAGTGTTTAAGCTTCCGAAAGTGTCTACACTCGGATAAATAGCATCATTATTTTCTGAGTAAAAGAAAAACAAAGATGTCCAATCATTAAACAAGGTAGCTTTACTATTTGTATTTTGACTATTGTTTTGAACATCCTCTCCTACCCATTCTAAGTTGTTTTTTGATTCGATAACTTCTGAGCGCACAGTTTCACCTTCTTTATATGCAGATAAGTCAGAATTATCACTGTTTGAACATGAGAAAAATAATAGTATAAAAATGACAATAAAAAATTTCAAAAAAACACCTTTTATAATTAATACTTTTTTTTAACTACTAATAGACATTCTAGCCATTAAACGGTACAATAATAAGCAATTATTAACAAGCAAAGATATCTTAGAATATCGGCATAAAAGCTCTTTTGCTTGACTCGGAGGCACAATGGCATTAACTGTAACAGAAAAAATTCTTCAATCTCATATTATTTCGGAAGCTTGTCCTGAAACAATTGTTACTTCAGGAACACCAATAAAACCAGAGTCACCTATTGCAATAAAAATAGATCAAACACTCACACAAGATGCAACAGGAACTATGGCATATCTTCAATTTGAAACTATTGGTATTCCGAGAGTTAAAACTGAAGTATCAGTATCATATATTGACCATAATACACTTCAAACAGATTTTAAAAATATGGATGACCACCAATACTTACAAAGTATTGCCGCTAAATACGGACTTTGGTTTTCAAGGCCCGGAAATGGAATTTGTCATCAAGTACACTTAGAAAAATTTGGAATTCCAGGAAAAACACTTTTAGGATCAGACTCCCATACACCTACATGCGGCGGACTCGGTATGATTGCAATTGGAGCAGGCGGATTAGATGTTGCAGTTGCAATGGGTGGAGGAGCATTCCATCTTGTAATGCCAAAAGTTATTGGGGTAAATCTAAAAGGAAAATTACAAAGTGGCACTAGCGCAAAAGATATCATCCTAGAAGTTCTTCGCCAAGAAACAGTAAAAGGTGGGGTTTCAAGTGTTTATGAATACTTTGGAGAAGGAATTAAACACCTATCTGTTCCTCAAAGAGCAACAATAACCAACATGGGAGCCGAATTAGGTGCAACTTGCAGTATTTTCCCATCTGATGAAAACACACAAAGTTTTATGAACCTCATGGGTCGTGGTAGCGATTGGGTTGAGTTAAAAGCCGATGATAATGCGCAATACCACAAAATTATCGAAATAGATTTGAATAAGCTTGAGCCGCTTGCAGCTTGTCCACATTCACCAGATGCTATTAAAAACATTGGTGAAATTGCAGGTAAAAAAGTAGACCAAGTTGTTATTGGTTCATGCACAAACTCTTCGCTAGATGATCTTGCTGCAGTTGCAAAAATTGTAAAGGGCAAGCAAATTGCACCGCATGTTGAAGCAGGAATTGCACCAGGAAGTAGAGCTACACTTTTACTTGCAGAAAAATCAGGTGTATTAGGCGAATTAATACGAGCGGGATTCCGTATCTTAGAAAGCGCTTGCGGACCTTGTATTGGGCAAGGTTTTGCACCATCAACAGGGGCTGTTACACTTAGAACATTTAATAGAAACTTTAAAGGCAGAAGTGGAAGTGCAGAAGCTGAAGTATACCTTGTTTCTCCTGAAACTGCTGCAAGTGCCGCTATTACAGGTGTTATAACAAATCCAAAGGATCTTGTTGAAAAAACAGCGCAAAACAGTTCATCTAATTTTGGGTCTGAAACAAATCTTAGTGCAAATGAAATCACCGCTATAACACAGGACTCAGGCATGATTATCGCACCATTAAGCGATACAGAAAGTGCAAAAGTAGAAATTATCCGTGGTCCAAATATTAAACCATGTCCAAAAGCACCTGAAATGAAAGAATCACTTGAGCTGCCTGTTGTATTAAAGACAAGTGACAATGTATCTACCGATGACATTCTTCCAGCTGGAGCAAAAATGTTACCACTTCGATCTAATATCCCTGAAATATCAAAGTATACTTTAGAAAGACTTGATGTTGACTTTTACAAAAATGCTATGAGTATTTTAGAAGCAGGGAAAGATGGATCTATTATAATTGGTGGCGATAACTACGGGCAAGGATCTTCAAGAGAGCACGCAGCCCTAGCCCCTATGTACTTAGGCGTTAGAGTAGTATTGGCAAAATCATTTGCTAGAATACACAAAGCTAACCTTGTAAACTATGGAATACTTCCTATTCAGTTTAAAAATGAAAGTGATTATGAGCTAATTTCTAAAGATGATACAATAATTATTGAGGGAATTAATGAAGCCTTAGATACAGGCAAAAATTTCACCCTATTAGCTAAGACAAAAAATGGTGATGTAACTATTGAAGCTATAAATGATTTTTCAAAGCGCTCACGAAATATCATTAAAGCAGGTGGTTTAACATCATATACAAAGTCTGGAGGGCAATAGACAATGTTTAGCGAGTCTTTTGAAGCTGTTCGAGATCCTTTATGGAAACATATTTATATTCCTTCTAAGCTTCATGAAGCCGTTAAAACTGAAGATTTTGCACGTCTTACTCGCATACGACAATTAGGACCTACTCATTTAGTATATCCTGGCGCTACACATACAAGAGCTTCACATTCTTTTGGTGTATACCACATTGCAATGCGGCTACTTGAGCGCTTATTAAATTTAGGGGCAAACGAGTGGACTACTCCAGAAGGATGCAAGGCTTTTTTAGCTGCCGCATTCTTTCACGATTTAGGCCACTTTCCTTACACACATTCATTAAAAGAACTACCATTGGTAGAACATGAAACTCTAACAGCACGATTTATGCTTAAAAATCCAATTAGAGGAATTATTGAATCGTGGGGAGCAAACCCAGAGCAAGCTGCAGCAATAGTAGACAGTGAACTAAACACATTTGAATATGACACTGAAACTATTTTCTTTAAGAAGTTATTATCAGGTGTGCTAGATCCTGACAAACTTGATTACTTGAATAGAGATGCTTTTTATTGCGGAGTACCGTACGGAGTACAAGATATAGATTTTACCCTGTCGGTTATTTATCCAGATAAAGAAAATGGTATTTGTGTAGATTCAAGTGGTATATCATCTGTAGAAAATATTTTATTTTCTAAATATCTTATGTATAAGGCCGTGTACTGGCATAAGCAAGTTCGAATGGCTACTGCTATGATGAAAAAAACGCTTTCCGCAGCACTTACAAAGGGAATTGTAGAAGCAGAAGAACTCTATACACTGCACGATGAATCTTTATATCATTTACTTGAAAAGCGGTATTCTACCTATGGAAAGGCAAAGTTTGAAGAATTTATTTGTGCACAAGATCTTCATTCTCACAATTTATATACAACAATAATAGAGGTTCCGTTTTATAGTGATAATGAAACACATACCTTATTAGAAAACTTAGAGCATAGGGCAAAACTAGAGGATCAAGTAGCAACAATATTACAATGTTCTAGTTCAGAAGTTTTAATAGACATACCTGAGCGAATCAGTTTTGAAAGCGATTTACATATACGCGACTTAAACACAAAGTTTTCTAATAGCCCAACTGTTTTTTCACAATCTACAGTAACTTCCTTTGTTTCTTCTTTACGTAAGATTCGAATAGGAGTACGAAAAAAAGCGGTACCAAGTAACAAGAAACTTATAGAAAAAATTCTTGCATTATACGAATAATTGTTATATACTATTATATAGGATTAGTTTTTATAATTAAAAAATAAAAAGGGGTAAGAGGATGAAAATACACAATATACTAGAAGAACAAGTCATCTCTAGAGTAAACACAATTTATGATGACAAAGATATTCAAGCAGCGCAATGGTTTCACTGCGGATGTGAACAATGTCGCCTAGATACAACTGCCTATGTACTCAATAGATTAAAACCCCGCTATGTTGTATCAGAACGAGGTATAGCTCATCATGTGTCAGAGCAAGGCTCTCAGCTAGATGCAGACCTTGATTTTTTAATTATTGAAGGAATAAAAAAGGTTTCATCAGTAAGACGATCTTTCCATGGAAAAGAAGACTTATTTGATACTGATGTAAATGAGCTTGAATCTGCATTTAACTTTCCTATTTTCTTAGGATCAGTATATGATGGAAATACATTTAAGCCTATGCCTAATGGTACTGTTACAATTACATCAGAACAAGAAATAATAGAAATGGTTGATGAAACATGGTTTAACCCTTATTCTCTTCATGACCAAACAAAGGGTGCATACACATTTTGGATTAAACCGATAAAAACAGAACATTATGAAGAAAAAAAAGTTTTTAACTTTTTTATAGAAGTACGAGCAGATAATTATGAAACTACTCGCTATGCTTTTTCATATCCTATTACAAGTACAAAACAGGAGAGACCTACTCCTGATACTACAAACCATTTTAAAATTGATGATTTGTATATCTTTCCAGTTGACGAAAGTTAACGTATAATTGCATAAAAAAAGGCTATGTTTTACATTGGTACAATATTTTATATTAACCAAAAAACATAGCCTATTTTTTTATGCAGATTTTTTACATCTGAATACTAGCTTTAATTATATTTACTATACAGGCAAGAATTATAAGAACTTGCACACCATTGAACAAAACAGCTATTGACTCATTTGTCATTTTTTTCTTAACTGCTGTTCCTACAAAACCACCAATGATCGCGCACGCTATCATAAAAGGTGCAATTGATAAATCGACGTTAGCAAAACCATTTGTAAAAAAAACTTGCAGTAATTTTGATGCTTGTGAAAAGAAAATAACAAGTATACTAGAAAATGCTGCGGTTTTCATATCAAATGAAAATACAAACATAAGTATTGCGACATTTATAGGACCACCACCTATTCCTAAAAATGCAGCAACAAGTCCCAAAGTGATACCGGTAAAAAGATATGCAAAATGTGATGTATGTTTAAGGGTACGTATTCTTTTTAAAAGGAATAAGAAAACAGAAATAGCAATGCTAATTAATAAAAATAAAATATTTTGGATAAGGGTAATAATGGTACTTGAGCCAACTGCAGAAACCACAAAAGAAAAAATTGTTTGCCCAGAAAGTCCACCTAGAACCCCACCTAAACCTAAGACTACTAAACGAGATGGTGAAGACCAAGTTTCATTTTCAATATCGCTTTTACCCCTACTTTTAAGAAGAGAAACCACTGACATTGAAAAAACTGTCATACTACTTAATAAACTGATTGTTACTGCGTCGTAGTGGCCTATTAAGTCCATTGTAGGTTTTACAATGACTCCACCACCCATTCCGCTAATAGCGCCTGCGATACAAGCAACTAAAGATAGAACTGAATACAAAAGATAATGCATTTCGGAACGACAGGATTCGAACCTGCGACATCCTGGTCCCAAACCAGGCGCGCTACCAGCTGCGCTACATTCCGTTGAAACATACTTGCTTACGCAAATCGTTACGTCAAATATATTACCATAAAAGACGTAATTATGTCAAGAGGGAATATTAATTAATAATTATTAATTCACAATTAATTATTACATTACTTGAGTATTTACCATAAATATGTTATATTTTATTCAAATAAATAGATATTTGTGAGGTTTTATTTTGTACCAGAATGTAGATCCAAAGGTTAATTTTTCAAAGCAAGAAGAAACAATTTTAGAATTTTGGAAAAAGAACGATATTTTTAAAAAGTCAATTGAAGCACGGGATGGCAAAGACGAATATGTATTCTATGATGGCCCTCCTTTTGCAACTGGGCTTCCGCATTTTGGGCACTTTATCCCGAACACTATAAAAGACATAATTCCACGCTACCAAACAATGAAAGGCAAAAAAGTTGAGCGCCGTTTTGGATGGGATTGTCATGGGCTTCCTGTAGAAAACCTAATAGAAAAAGAACTAGGCCTTAACTCAAAAACCGATATTGAAACTTTTGGTATCGATAAATTTAATGAAGCGTGCCGAGAAAGTGTATTACGCTATGTAAATGAATGGAAACAAACCATTACACGTTTAGGGCGTTGGGTAGATTTTGAAAACGATTATAAAACTATGGATAGTAGTTATATGGAATCTATCTGGTGGGTACTTAAAACATTATGGGAAAAAGGCCTCTTATATGAAGGATTTTATATTCTCCCCTATTGTCCTAGATGTGCAACAGTACTATCTAACCATGAATTAAATCTTGGTGGCTATAAAGATGTTCATGACCCAGCTGTAACTGTTAGATTTAAAATTACAGAAGGAAATGCAAGTGTTACAGACATTGATAATACGTACTTTTTAGCATGGACAACAACTCCATGGACATTACCGTCTAACCTTGGCTTAGCAGTAGGCCCAGATATAGACTATGTAAAAATTAAAGACGGAGACGATTATTATATTTTTGCACAATCTAAACTTGATACATATTACAAAAATGAAGAAGACTATAGCATAGTATGGACTAAAAAAGGCTCAGAGCTTAAAGATATGCGATACGAACCCTTATTCCCATACTTTGCTGAACATGCTAACGCTACAGAAGATTATCCAAAATCAATTGGAGCTTTTAGAGTATTTATAGGTGACTTTGTAACAACAGATGACGGAACAGGTATAGTACATACAGCCCCTGGTTTTGGTGAAGAAGATAATAAACCATACAAGGGTACAGGCATACCAGTAATTTGTCCTGTAGACTCTGAGTGTAAGTTTACAAGTGAAGTTACAGACTTTGAAGGTCGCTTTGTAAAAGATTGCGACAAAGACATAATGGAAAAACTCAAAACAGAAGGTAAACTTGTAAAACGAGATCAAATACTTCACTCATATCCTCACTGCTGGAGATGTGGTAGCCCGCTTATTTATCGTGCTATTGGAAGTTGGTTTGTTGGCGTAGAATCAATGCGAGACAAGCTACTTCGGGCAAATGATCAAATCTCTTGGCAACCAGAACATATTAAAGCAGGTCGCTTTGGAAAATGGCTTGAAGGTGCACGAGATTGGGCTATCAGCCGAAACCGATTTTGGGGGAACCCAATTCCAGTATGGAAATGTGACGATTGTGGCAAGTCAATTTGTGTTGGTAGTCGCGACGAACTAAAAGAACTTTCAGGACAATATCCAGAAGACTTACATAAGCATTTTGTTGACTCTATTACAATACCATGTGAATGTGGAAAAGACATGAAACGTGTACCAGAAGTATTAGACTGCTGGTTTGAATCAGGTTCTATGCCATATGCTCAAAACCATTATCCATTTGAAAACAAAGAGTATTTTGATACACACTACCCTGCAGACTTCATTTCTGAAGGCCTAGATCAAACAAGAGGATGGTTTTACACCCTAACTGTTTTAGCAGCAGCGCTCTTTGATAAGCCAGCATTTAAGAACTGTATCGTAAACGGTCTGATTTTAGCATCAGATGGTAAAAAAATGTCTAAAAGCTTAAAAAATTACACTGACCCATCAATTGTTATGGACCAATTTGGTGCAGATGCTATACGATTATTCTTAATTCACTCTGCAGCTGTAAAGGCAGACGATTTAAAATACTCTGATGAAGGCGTAAGAGATGTTCTAAAGGGCGTACTTATCCCACTATGGAATTCATACAGCTTTTTCGTAACATATGCTAATATTGACAACGTAAAGGCTACAGGAACTGCATTTGACAGCACTTTACCAGTTAACCCACTTGATAGATGGATTTTATCAATTACACAAAAAATGGTAAAAGATGTAACAGAGGCAATGGACAACTATGACTTATCAAAAGCAATTGATCCAATTGTAGCTTATATTGATCAGTTAAATAACTGGTATATTCGCCGAAGCAGAAGACGTTTTTGGAGAAGCGAAAACGACAGTGACAAAACTGAAGCATACGAAACATTGTATTCAGCTCTAAAAACTTTTACACAAGTAGCAGCACCGGTAATTCCTTTTGTAACTGAAGCTATGTGGCAAAATATTCGTTTAGAAAATGATAAAGAATCTGTTCATCTCTGTGATTATCCAGTATATGATGAATCGAAACGCGATTTAGCACTTGAATTTGAAATGGATACCGTTCAAAAGGCTGTTTCTATGGGTCGCTCTTTACGATACCAATATAACTTAAAAATTCGACAACCACTTAAAAGTGTTGAATTTGTAACAAGAAACCCTGAAGAAAAAACTGTTCTTTTAGCAATGGAAGAATCTATTCGAGAAGAGTTAAATGTTAAAAAAATTGTATTTCATGAGCGAGAAGATGAGCTTGTAGAATATAAGGCTAAGGCAAACTTTAGAACACTCGGAAAAGAGCTTGGCCCACTTATGAAAAAAGCTTCTAGCATTATTGAAGAGCTTGAACAAAGCGCCATACAATCACTCTTAGATGGGTCTACATTAAGTATTGACGTAGAAGGAAAAACAGTTGAACTTACTGAAGAGAAAATTATTATTGAACGCATTGAAAAAGCAAACTTAAAAGTTGTTAATGAAGGAACGCTAACTGTAGCTTTAGATTCTGAAATAACCGAAGAATTAAAACTCGAAGGATATGTACGAGACCTTGTACGTGGTGTGCAAAATGAGCGAAAAGACAAAGGCTTAGAAGTAAGTGATAGAATAAACTTAACAATCACAAGTGCATCAGCGGAAAATAGCGTAGAGTTAAAAAAAGCATTTGATAATTTCGCAGATTATATAGCTACAGAAACACTTTGTGTAGAAGCTAATTGGGCAGAAAGCATAGCAACTGGGACAAATATTGAAGCTGGTGAAACTACATGGAGAATTGTAATTGAAAAAGCTTAACTTATTAGTTATTTTTGCAATTATCCTCGTATTTTTAGCAAGTTGTGCATCTACACCGGAAGCAGAGGATAAGAGCATTGATTTACTGTCAGTGTATAGCGTAGAAGCACCTTTAATGTTTTTTATGTCACTCGATCACCCTAGTGTCACTGTACCTCTTTTAAATTTTTCACCAGAAACAAATGATGAAGAGTTTTTTCAATCTATGATTGAAGATACTGATCGTATGATAGCTCCCCTGCAAAATATCGAAGCCGATCTTAGCAATTTAGAAATGATTCACCAAGGTAATTATGATGTAGAATATTATTCCCAAATAGTACCAAATCTAAGCAACACGGTAACAAAAAATATTACCATTGAAGGCAAAACATACGAATGGATTGAAATATCAGGCGAAGGAATTTTTCAAATATTCTTTGCAAGCGATGAGCTTGTTTTTATGACAGAATCAACAATAGAAAAAATGATTCATAACTACCACATGTTACGTGCCGGTAAAGAACTTGCAACTACTGAAGATATTTTAAAACATAAAACTGTTTTAGACTTTTTTGATGATACTACAGGAAGTGGTATATTTGTTAAAGATGTAGACCTTTTTTTACAAAGCATAGATATGCAAATTCCGTTTGATATTGGATATGCTGTCGCTGAGCAAAAAACTACTGAGCAAACAAATACTCTTCGGTTATTATTGGGATTTGACGACGCAGATACTGCAAAATCACTGTACCAATTATTATTACTTGCACAAATAAGTTCAGATATTGAGGTATCAAAACCTTCCGACACAACAATTATTGTTGATAATTTTGAATTTGATTTATCTATGGGCGAAGAAGCAATAAGCCAATAAAATCAAATTGTATTTAGGAGAATATAAAATGAGAAAAATTACATTACTTATCACTAGTATAGCTTTTATTATTGCTTTTACAGGGTGTTCAACACTTTCAGGTTTTATGGAAGAAACGAACCCACTCCCCTTATTTGATGAAGGGGCTACAATGTATGCACATATCAATGTTGAAGGTAATGAAAGCCTTATTGAATCTATTATTTATGGAAACACAACAGAAATTGATAAAGATGCAATTGATATGATACTAAAACGTTCAACAGAACTTTACTTAGCATTCTATTACAACGGTTCAAATAGTTTTCCTGTAATTCAACTGGGCTTACAAGGTGCATTTCCTACAATGCTTGTAAATGCAGCTTTAGGAGAGTCTCAAGGTTGGCAAAATGAAAGCTCAACAATCGATGGAGCTGAATACACATACAAAAAGCATGCAACAGGTATAGAGCTTTCAAGCATTTCCTCAAATTTAGTTATGGTAACAACTGGCAAAATTGCTCCTATTATGGATAGATATGCTAGGGGCATTGAAAACGTACAAAACTGGCCTGTTGCATATGATGAAAACGGTGTTCTAGGTTCATTAATGGATATTTTTGAGTCATCTTCATCTTATTCATTGTATATTCCAAAAATTGATACAATTCTACCCGAATTGCTACAAATACCTGTAGAACTACCTGTAAAATATGCATTTGGTACTATAACCGAACGTGAAGATTCCTCTATGAATCTAGATTTACAATTAATGATGGAAAGTGAGCGCCTAGCTTCAAGCACGTTTACAATTTTAAGAATAGCAACTATGGCATCTGACTTAGAATTAGAATTAATTGATAAAGATGTTATTTTTATAAAAAATATCCCATTTGCACAAGTTAATTATTAGGAGATAAGATGAGCGACAATTCAAAAATTATCATAAAAGCAGAGTCCCTTGATGGCTATTTAACAGAAAAGGATCATGCTTTTTTAGACAAAATGGACTCATTATATGAAGAAACCATGGCATCTTTTAAAATAATAGCTTCTGGTGGTTTTGGTTCAACCATAGCTCAAGAAGAGAAAAAAATTATATCATCTTTTAATGAAATGGGACAATTCATGCAAGAAATTTGCAAGGAAGTTCCAGCATTAAAAGTTTTTTCATTTGAAACAGATCCCTCAGCACACGCAGAAGCATCACGCGTAATTGCAAAACTTCGTGATACACGAACTGGACATGATGAGTTTGTATATTACACACAAAGAGCGTATGAAATGCTTTTTAGAATGGCCTATGCAGGAAGCCAAACAGAAAATAAAAACTATCTTGTAGTTAAAACTCCTGTTACAGCGCCAGTACAAAACTATTCTGTACACAAAATTCCAGATATAGACTATAAGATTGAAAATACCGTTATGTGCGTAATGTTGCGTGGAGCCCTACTCCCTTCAATGATTATGTCTAAAGAATTTGAAGAATACTCATCTCACGGTCGAGTAACACCATTTGCACTTTTCAAAATTAAAAGAGATGACTCTAAAAATGAATCTAATATGGAATACATTTTAGACTTAAAAAAATCATTTTTCTCATTAGAAGAATTAGATGGAAAAGACCTCGTTTTTGCTGACCCAATGAACGCCACAGGTGGATCCTTAGTAACAATTGTAAACTATTTACATGATAATGGTGTAAAACCAAAATCAATTAAGTTTTTTAATGTAATTTCGGCATTAAAAGGAAGTTTACGAGTTGTAAGAGCTATTGAAAATTGTACTTGCTACACATTATGGATGGATCCAGTTCTTAACTCATCTGCCTATATTATGCCAGGGCTTGGAGATGCAGGCGATAGGCTAAACGGCGTAGACACTGAAGAAAATCAAAGAAATATAATGCAGCTTATTGCAGACTACGGTGCTAATATAACTGGATTGTATAGGTCACAATTAAATAAAATAGAGCAAACTGTTTTAGGTGAATAATGACACATTTTAAAACACTTATATACATCTTCATCATATTATCATTGTCCTTGTTTTCATGCGCATCTACAGATACAGATAATGAAGCAAGTATAAGTGTTTTTGAAACAACTCAAGAGTATTTACAAATAGCTGACACATTTTCTTCCCTTGGAAACTATACAGAAGCTGTAGAAGTACTCTTAAAAGCTAAAAATCTTAATACAAGTAATAATGCCTTAGATTTTGCCATTGCTCGAAATGCAGCACTTTCGGAGCAATGGACAATAGCAATAGAACACTATGAATTGCTATTACAACATGATTCTGAAAACATACTTCTAAAAAAATCAATAGCATGGGTATATGCACAAAGTGGCGACTTTGAAGCAGCAGAAAGTGCATTTGAATCATTATATGAAAATCATAGTTATGATAAAGAAGTGGCAACAAACTATATATTAGTTCTTATCGCACAAAACAAAGCCGATGAAGCAAAGGCTATACTAGATGAATATGCAAGTCTTTATCCAGAGGAAACTAATATTGAGGAATTGCAACAAAGCTTAAACGCTATAAATCTAGAAACTGAAAATTAATCTGTTGAGTTTGAAACAAATTGTCTATATTTTTCAGGACTAACTCTAAACGCTACAATAGGTAAACCATCTTCTTCAAAAGCTCTAGAAACAGCTTCACTAGCTTCAGTAATAATTCTGCTTCCAGGTAATATTCGAAGTGATCTTGTAGATACTCCAATACCTATTTTAGAAGCAATACCATCACCAAGCAAAAGGGATTCAAGTTGACCATAAAGTTGTTCAGTTAATATCATTGTTTGGTCTAAGCTGATATCTAAAATTATACCCGCAAAACCATCATTTTTATACTCAAAAACAAAATCACGATATTTGAAGTATTCAAGTAGCAATGTTGCAACTTTCTTTTTAACTTTGATATTATTTTCTAAGTCTTTAATTTGGATAAATATTAATGCAAGATCTTGTTCAGAGGAAGCAGAACGAATAAGCTCTGAATCTAAGCGTGTTTCTAAATATGATTCCCATCCTAAGCCTGTAACATCAGAAAACAGCCCCATAGGATCATTAGATTGAGGAATTGTACTATCTTGATCTTCTTCATCGCTGGCAACTTCATACTCAACTGGATTTGTATTGGCAATTGCATCTTCTACAGAAATAGAACTTGTTTCTTCTACATAATCGTCATGTCCAGAATCTATTTCATCATCGATATATTCTTCAACAAAGCTTTTTACAAATACCTCTTTGTCATCAATTGTACTTCCACCATCATCAAGTGATGTTTCATTTGTATCGCTTATTGATTCTTCATGTGGCGCTTCTGCATCAGATTCACCTTCAGGGAAAAAATCATCCCATGAGCTTTCTTGTTCTCTGAAAACTACTGGTATTGTTTCATTATCTTCTTCAGATGGAACAATCTTCAGTGTTGTAGATTCTCTTTGTATTTTAGTACCGTTTGTTAAGGAAATATACACAATTACAACTAAAAGAAAGAGAGTGTAAGCAAGAATAATTAAAAACGATATTTTTGCAGAATTATAAATATCTTGAGGGCGCAGTGTATAACTCATTGCATGTAATACAACATGCTGTCCATTTTGATTTGGTAATGACATGGAGTATGTTTTTAGCATTGGAGATGAACCTACTAAAGTCGGTTCGTTCTTTTCATTAATTTTAATTACATTTGAAGATGCAGGATATGCAAAAACTGGACTATCCATTACATGTAATACGACTGCTATAATATATGAATTTGTATCTACTGCATTTTGAACTCGACTATAAAATTCTGAAGCGTCGTCTTCAGATTGAATTGAGTTAAATGAATTAATGTTTGCTTGTTGAATAAATGTTGAAAACTCATACTGAGAACGAGATTCACCATTGACCATAGTAGTATATATTGAAATAATAAAATAGATAATCGTTAATGCAAAAACGGCAATTCCACCGTAAGCAAAATATTTTATCTTATCTCCACCCATAAAAAACTCCCATTAGATGTATTATATCATTATTTTTTAGAAATGTATAGTTGCATTTAAGCCAATTTCAAAAATATTTGCCTCTTTTAGTCCGTTCGCATTTTTTGCACTATACCATGCAATATATGGAAGAACACTACTTAGAACTGCTTGTAAGTCTGCGTTTTCATCTGTATTTTCTGAACTTTCTAATAAAGATTTATAATAGCAAATAAAATCAGCATACGGAAAACATTCCTTATGCCTTACGGCATATACACTTGAATCTTCCTTTTTATTAGAGTCATTACTTAGGCTATCATAAAATGAATTGTAAGCTCTTTTATACTGTTGTAGCAATTGCGTTGTTACTTGCTTTTCTGATTTTATTAGAGGGGTTCTAAACATTAGTGCAGAAAAATAGCGTTGAACAGAATGCAATTTTGTTGAGCATGCATTAAAAATTGCATCCATGTATATTCCTTTTGCATACATTTTGCCCTCAATATAAGCAAAATCGCATCCTGTACTGTCTATTGTAGTAAATCCTACTATCTTTGCAAAGTTTAATGCAGCTAAGGTTACCGTTCCCCCACTACTACTTATTACAGGAAAAAAACTTTTTTTGTTATTTTTCTCATACCATGATTCTATTAAACTACAGAGAGGATGCTCGCTTCTAAAATAACAAATTGTACTATCTTTTCGCATAAGATTTTTTGCGGCAGTTGGATTTGCACATAAATCAAATGCAAAAATTGTATCCTTATGCTTTTCACACATAAAATGGCTATATGAAATATGCTGAGCATCTACACTAACTACAACATCACAAATTATATTGTGTTCAGATAGTGCATGATATGCAGTATCGGTAGCAATAACAAAATAATCTTCTCTACACTGTTTTAATTTTTTTATTGAATTTTCTAAACTAGGTCCAGCACCAGCCACTAAAGCTGTTTTATGAGTTGGGAAACTTGTACTGGTTATATCAAGTAACCGAGCATTCTCTGGATTTTCACATATTCTTAAATTTTGTAATATATTATTATGCCATAATTTTCCAAAATGAGACTGAACTGAAATATCTGCAGAAACTTGTTCTAAAGCACCTTCACAAGCAGTTTTTATTTCCATAAATGTATCTTCATTTGCCATTACCCAAGAACGAAGTGGGACTAAGGAAAAGTTGCCATCTAGGGGCGGAAAATATGTATTCACTATTGTGCTTTGTAATGTGTCTGGAGTGCAAATAATAATATCATTAAAAAAACTCTTTGTGTTATGTTCAGACAAAAAATTAATTGAAGCATCGTTTTTTTCTACAACAAGTATCTTACTATTAGGAAATCTTTTTTTTACCTCACTTATATGCAAGCCTGATGCATAGCCTACTATTACAACATAACCTTCTTGTACCGTTAGTGCAAAATTTTCTGCTTCTTTTTGAGGATTATAAAGTGAACTTGAGGGCTTACCATCTGCAAAGCAAGGAATATATTCGCCTGTTTTTGCAGTTTTCCATTCTGTATAACATGAACTCATAAACAAAGTCCTTTTAATGTTTCACCACAATTGTGTATCTTTTCCATTACCTTTTTACTATTTTCGCTAGAATCAGGGTATTTTTGAAGTGCTATACTTTCAGGTAAGGCACAAGTTTCAATCCACTCTTGTGAAGGGCATTGTTGTTGCGATTCAATATACTCACATAGAACTTTTTTAGTGTTAGTACTTTCCCTTGCTATTTTAGTTGGCTGTTTTTTTTGTTCATTCTGAAAGTCTTTGAAGTTATTCATTAATTCTGTTTGACTCATAGTAGTAATGTTTCCAAGTTTTGTATCATACATATTGGAATCAGGTGATACTCTATAAAGCCTTGATGCAAAGTTTTTATTACGTGTTTCAAACCATTGTCTGTATAAGTCCAATGAAGTTACTGTATTTTCTGCCTTTCCAACATCACTTAAGCCAACCCTGGTAGAAAGAGGTTTAAGACGATAATCGTATTGACTATTAATAAGTTCGTGAGCATTAAACTTTGAATGGTTGTACCCTTTTCCATTACACAAGTCTAATCCAAATATATACACAGTATTACTTGTAAGCTCTAATGCATATGTTATTGCACTACCACTTACGCTACCATTTCGCTCTATAACATTAGCTGGAATTTTGCATATTTTTAATAAATCAGATTCTATTCCATCGTTATAGGTAAGTGGCACAATAGATGCATTTTCAAGTATAGCTGATGAAACATTACTTTCTGGTGTAATTCCTAAAGGCACAGTTATGCCTTTTTTTAATAATGATCCTATGCAATCTAAATGACTTTTTGCATAATAGCCACCATCTGTAGATATACACATGTCTGGAATAATATCATTTGCTATAAGCGTAGGCAAAGCTGATGATAATGCTAATATAAATACTTTTTCTTGTAATTTTTTTATGCTTGTAATAGTATCATTTAAGGTTGGCCCCGAGGCAACAACAAATATTGGCATTGTATGTTTTTCAATTGCGAAAAGATTCTTTGAAAACAAACAAAATGAAACCGAGTTCTTTAGCCATCGAAATGAAAAATAAGATCGTGTTGCTATAACATCTCTTGCCTTTAATATTAAAGACCTACAAGCTTCCCAAGCATTGATGCTTTCATTAACAAATACTTCGTCTGCTGCTTTCCAAGAAATGGTAAGTGCTGAAGCTACGTTTATTTCTCCAATAGATGAGTATAATTCTTCACATAATAAAGATGCAGATTTTGTCCCATCACTTACAAAGGTTTTATCCCAATTACAACTAAGAGTTTTTGCACACACTTCTTTATTTTCATAAAAAAATGAATCATATTGTATAACGTATAAAGGAATAGAGGGAAAACGAACGTTTAGATATTGGAAACAGTGGGATAAACATGCACCCAAAACAATAATACAAGATGGATTATAGTTACATTCTATAGAGTCAACAAATTTTTTTGCTTCATTTTCTGGGTTATATTTAGAATGCAAAAAACGCCCATCAACCACACAGGTTACACTTGCGTTTTTTGCGGTTTCAAGGCGTATATTCATAGTGCGTTTAGCTTATGATATTCCTAAATCACTAAATAGCTTTTTATATCGACCAAAATATTCAGATTGAGCGAACTCAGAAATTTTATCTTCTGGTAAACTTTCTAATAATCTGTCCATGTAAGAAAGAACTGATTTAATTTCTTCTTGTAAGTCTGATTCGATATTTTGTGATTCTTCAACATAGTCCTCTTCTGTTTCAACAGCTGAGTTCCATTGATCACTCTTAAACACTGAACTAACAGGAGAATTACTATCTGGTTCAGAATATGAATCTATAATCTCTTCATCTTTAATTTCAGTAGATAAATTTTCATCAATATCGTCAAAGATGTCTTCATCTTCAATATCTTCTTCAATTACAGCAGATTCATCAATTTCTTCTTCAGTTTCTTCCTCTGCTACCGTTGGATCATCAGCCAAATATTGCATAGCAGTGTCGTCAATTTCTTTTGGTTCATCTTCTTCATCATCAAAGAAATTTACAGGAGACGAATCTACAACTAAATCTTCAATAACAGGCACATCAATTTCATCTGGTAAAGAATCGTCAGAATCCATATCAAAATCAATATCATCTAGACTTGGTTCAACTAGCTCTTTATCTTCAATAACTAACGTTGTATTTTCATTTGAAAAATAATCGGTATCAAAATCGTCTATTTCAAATGTACTATCAGAGTCGCTTTCAATTTCAATTGATTCAGTCTCATTTGTTTCGATTTCACTTGTTTCAATAATTTCTTCAGAAGCATCATTCATATCCAATGACACTTCTTCATTATCACCAGTGTCGAAATCGCTATCATCAAAAGAAGTTGAATCCATTTCAAAAACGCCTTCGTCAAATACGCTTTCTGCAGATGTAGTATCTATTTCAACAGTATCGCTGTCATCAAATGTAATGTCATCCATTTCAAATGTATCATCTGAGGCTGTTTCAATAGATTCTGTAACGATTGTATCTTCAGACACAGATGCGTCATTACTTGCTTCTACACTTTCTTCATTTTCATCTACGGTAAAATCTGCACTAGTTAAAATATTGTTAAGTTCATCACCAGATAATGCAATGGTATCATCGCCTTCATAGTCACTAAAAAATCCGCTTTCGTCTAAACCATCTTTTCCTGCGCTAGGAGTTTTATCGGTTTTCATTCTAGAAAGTTCATTTTTGAATTGTGACATTTCAGTTCGTAGGTTTGATAATTCTGCTACTATTTGGCTTAACATTTCAGTATAAGCACTAGATGTTGCATCTGGAGAAGCTTCTGCACTTGCAGTTTCAATTTCTTCAGAGTCAATTGCAATATTAAAATCTTGTGTAGGAGCATCATTGCTTAGTGCTTCTTGAATACTTGTACTATTTTCTGAATCAGGGATGTCATCAAGTGAAATCTCTTCACCAAAATCGATACTGTCATCCATTGAGATTGACATATCATCATCAAAGCTTACATCAACTGTTTCATCTTCTACTTCTGTATCATCTTCGCTTTCATCAATAACAAAATCTGATGATACTTCTACTGTTTCTGATTCATCATCAATAGGAGCATCAAAAGATACTTCTGTATTAAAGTCGTCGCTAGACTCATTAAAAGTTATTTCTTCAGTAGTGGTTTCTTCTGTAATAGCATTTGTATCTTCTTCCATAAAATCATCAAATGAAATATCAAAATCGTCTGTGTCTACAAAGCTTGTCATTTCATCATCTGTTTCTATGGTTGACTCAGAAGAGTCAGAAATAATATCTTCACTCATAAGATCAAAATCTGAATGCAAGTCGCCTGTGTCTGCGTCTACTTCTTCAGATTCTACTTCAATTGATTCATCTGAAGAAATGCTTTCATCTAAATCCATAAAAGAATCAAAGTCCATATCTAAATCGTCATCAGAATCAATGCTTATATTTGCTGTTTCTTCTGTAATATCCATATCACTTGTTATATTTAATAATTCATCTGTTGTAAGTGTAGTATTTTCACTATCTACATCTGTATCGATTAGCATTTCTTGATTACTATCAATACCACTATCGAGATCTATGTCAAAATTATCATCTACTTTGCTTTCATCATCTGAAAATATTTCCAGATCATCAGAGTTAAAATCGCCATCGCCTAAGTCTATAACGTCAAAACTATTTGAGTCTTCAGTTACAGGCAAAGTTTCTTCTACAACAGCCTCTGCTGGTGATTTTTTTACCCATACCCCATATTGTTCAAGTGAACTTTCAGTGTTTTCGATATCTAATTTTTCTTCTTCTATTGACATAACCACTCCCATGGTACAATTTACATTCATTTATATATCGGCACAATTATCTAATTTGTTAACTAAAAAAACATAACTATATTTTTATTATACACGCTTTTTATATTCAAGAAAAGAGGAAAAAAGCCGAAAATTGAAAATATGAGTCGATTTCAATTATTATTTTCTGCATGTTGTGCAGTTTTTCTGTATGTAAGTATCTCTGTTCTTGGTGGCCAAAATGGTATTTGGGCCTATAATCAACTTCAGAGTCACAAAATTGTTCTGGCACAGCATCTATCTACATTACAAGAAGTTAATGAACAATTAACTATAGATTCTTACGCCTTAAAGGAAGATAAAGGTGTATTAAAAGCATATGCTAAAAAAATGGGTTTTGTAAGTGAAGGTGAAAAGCTTCTTAAAATTAGCGGATTCCCAGACACTCCAGCTTTTGTTTACAATGCTGGATCTAAGATTCTGCGCCCAGAAATAATTTTCTTCCCTGATTGGTTAGCAAAATGTATTGGATTTTTTGTGTTTATATGCATTAATCTTATTTTTTCTCTTATTCATTTAAAAAAGACTTTTAAACAATATGATTCTATCAAAGCATGATTCTAACTGTCTTAGAGAGGTTTCTAAGGCACTTTTAAGTGGAAATGTAGTAATTATTCCAACCGATACCGTTTATGGATTCTCAGGCATTGTACCATCATCTGATGCGAAGATTCGGCTCATTAAAGGTCGAGATGAGGTTAAGCCTTTTATTCAATTAATTGCAAGCCCGGAAGATATTGAAAAATATTCTTCAACAGAGATTCCAAAAGAAGTAGCTAAACATATGCCAGGTCCATTAACTGTAATAGTTAAAAACAAGCATGATGACCAAACAACTGCCTTTCGATGTCCAGATGATCCGTGGTTACAAAGCCTCATTACATTGTGTGGAGCGCCCCTTTATTCTACTAGCACTAATAGATCTGGATGCCCTATTCTATTTGATATAAATGAAATGGATAGAGAGTTTTCAAGTGAAGTATTTTGTATTGTAGATGGGGAATTAGATAATAATGAGAATGCACTACCCTCAACTATTGTTGATATTAGCAAGGGTAAAATTAAGGTAATTCGACAAGGCCATATTGTCTTGTAAATAGTTTTATCGATACCATTTTACGGGGATTTCTGTTTTTTCCACTACGACATTATCTGAACTTACGCTTTCAGCGCTATACGCATGTTTAACACCTACCATAGAGTCTTCACTTTCAATGGTTAATTCCCATTCAATTGGATTAAAATCTAAAGCTTTTACAAGTGCAACTTCTCTTGGTAACTCAGGATAAAATGAGGCATTTGATTTACTTTCTTGTTTAGCAATTAATGTATTTTCTTCAATTGCAACGCTAATATTCATACTTGCGCCATTTTCAAAAATAACAAAGCCTTTCCCACCACGCAAAATAACTATTTTATCAATATGTGTTTCACCCTTCCATGTCCCAAACAAACTGGCTATAGTTATTGTACCATTAGGGTTTGCAGATTCTGGTACCTCGGAAGTGTCTATTGTGTCATAGGAACTTGAGTTATATTTTGCAAGTAATTCGGACAAAATGTCTTTCGCGTCTATTAGAACCCTGTAATATTCATCATATACATATTTTACACTTACTTCTCTGCTTGCTGAAAAATCAATTAAGTATAGGCTAGAATACCACTTATCATCATCTTCAGTGATAGTATTATAAAATAGCACATCGTTGGTATTACTGTGAGATTCTAATATTTCTGTTGTAAAAACTGATGTGCGCTTATCAACAACGTTAAACACATTCTCTATTTGAAACTGTGAATAAAAAAGATCGGTTGCAACTTGCCCTTTTGAAACATCGTCAGA
>CAYJLQ010000007.1:0-22443 GCA_964370725.1 uncultured Treponemataceae bacterium | reverse complement strand
CCAAAAATTCGGCTTCTGCTAGCAAATGGACAGACTTAATAGCTAGTAAAGAAATAAAAAAAGACTACTATGCGCTATGCATTGGCAAAATGGAGCAAAACAGTGGTCATTTTGCAGAAGATATAGAATTAAAAGGCGTAAAAAAAAGGGCTTTAACGTATTTTACAGTGGAAAAAACGTTTTCGCTTACTACAGACACAAGCGAAGAGCCTATTACACTAGATTTTTCATTAATTCGTTTAACATTAGCAACTGGTCGTATGCATCAAATTAGAATACACCTATCTAAAAACAATGTCCCAATTATTGGGGACGATAAATACGGAAATTTTAAAAGCAATAAGATTATAAAAAAGCATTTTGGCATAAAAAGGCTTCAACTAGCAGCAATACAACTTTTAATTCCAGAAAAATTCTTAAGCGAGAAGAAAACAGAGGAAAACACACAAATATCAATACCGATTCCACAAAATTTTGAAGACTTTATACATAAGTCAAAAGTAGCTTCCTCATAATTTTTGAATATAAAAAAAAACTTCTAAAAACTTTCATATTTAACCCTTTGGCTATTGACACAAGTGCAAATAACATTCATCATACAGTTGAGGAAGTAAGAGGATATGGAAAGAATTAACGTAACGCGTTCATACCTTGAAACGCTATCGTCTACAGATTTAATCGCATTAAGCGATGATTATGGGATAGAAACAGAAAATCTTTCACGCTGCTTTATTATTACTGAAATACTTGATGCCCAAGAAGAGCAAGAACCATCTACGTATGAAACGGATGAACAACACACCGATACTTTAGAGCTTCCCTTTTCGTACAACGAAAACAAGATTATTGCAGTAATGAGAAACCCTGTGTGGTGTTATACCACTTGGGACTTTAAGCGTGATACGTACTCATCGCATATTGAGGATCCGACTTTTGAATCGTTTATGATTCGAATATCGTATCACGCAGACACTGAAACAGATATAGTTAAAGAAGTCTTTGACGTGCAAATAACACCAGCTGATCGAGAACAATTTATTTTGCTTAGTGCAGACTATCCTTCGTTCCATGCATCACTAGTAGCATCGTTCACAGATGAAGATCCAGAAATACTAGCTACATCTCAAAGAATACTCAAACCAAATATTCCTTTGGATATAAATCTTGCAGGATTACAAAAGGAATGCTTACCCATACAATCATTATCTGGGTTACAATCTATATTGAAAACCCATTATAATGAGCACCGACACACATTTGTCAAAGACTAACAATATGAAACAAATTAAAGAAAAAAATACATTAGCATTTTGTATAGTGCTACACCAACCCAATTTAGCAGCTTCTAATCAAGAAACGTCTCTTGTCCAAGATGCATGGAATAGTATTTTATTCCCTGCTATCACAGATACGTACATTCCACTTTTAAGAATGTTTGATTCACTAGCTAAAAAAAACATTGACTTTAAAGTTAATATGGTTATTACCCCTACGCTTTGTTCTCTCTTAGATGATTATATTATCCAAGAGCACTACACACTATGGCTTGAAAACCTCATAGACCTTGGTGAAAAAGAAATAAAAAAAACAATTGACAACCCTGTACTTCAACCACTAGCGCAAAGCTATATGAAAAACCTTAAACAAGCGTATTCATATTTCGCTGGAGTTACTCAGGGAACATTATTACTTAAATTTCTTGAACATGCAAAAAAAGGGCGCATAGAATTTCTTGCGACCACAGCAGAGCATTGCTACCTCCCCCATTATACTCACTCTCCAGAGCTTATCGATGCTCAGATTGAAGCCGGTATTATGGCGCATAAGAAATTTTTTAAATCAATGCCAGAAGGATTTTGGCTTCCTCTAATGGGCTATGCTCCTGGCATTGAAGAAAACATTCACAAACATGGATTTGACTACACAATAATTAATACTCATGGATTTTTATTTTCAGATCCTCCGCCTGCAAAGGGTATTTTCTCTCCAATGCGTTGCAAAAACTCACTTGCGGTGTTTTCACACGATAAACTTGGATGGGATGAAATGTTTGGAAGCAATGGCTTATCAAACAATCCTTTATATAGGGATCAAAACCGCGATATTGGATTTGAATCTACGATAGATGACCTACAAATGTTTTTTAAAAAAGACCAAGCGCGATATGCAACAGGATTTAAGTATTGGTCTCGTGCGACTCCTCACACAGCATATAATATTGAAGCTGCAACCCAACAAGCAAAAAAGGACGCGCAAAAGTACATTGATGAAGTAGCAAATCGACTTGAAGCAGCATCAAAAATATTACACAACGAAAAAACGTCAGTATTATGCGTACTTCAAGAGCAAGAATTTGGACAAAATTGGTTTGAAGGCATAACATGGTTTTCTGAGCTATTAGAACTAACAGCAAAACATGATTCCATCGAAGGGGCTACCCTTTCAGAGCTTTCTGAAAACAAACAAGATTTTGATAAAGCAACATTCTTTATGAGTTCAACCGAAGGGAATGGCTACGGCGAAAACCTTTTAGATAATTCAAATAGCTGGATTTACCACTACAACCTCAAAGCTGTAGAGAGAATGATTGAACTTGCTCATAGATTCCCAGATGATACAGGATTAAAGGAAAGAGCTCTTAACTTGGCAGCGCGCCAAATATTATTCTCTTCGTCTTCGGACTGGGCTAAAATGACTCAAAACACGATAAGAAATGAAAGAGAGCTTGAACTTTTTGTACAAAGCATCTTAGATTTTTCAACAATTTTTGATTCGCTAGGCGCAAGCAGCATTAGCACTGAATGGTTAACGCAGGGTGAAAAACGATATCCGTTCTTTTCTTGGGTTAATTACAGAGTTTTTTGTAATAAGCATTAGAAAATATTTTCTACTTCTTCTACATCAATTTCCTCATTCATAACATCAAGACTTTGAACATCTTGAATGGTATCTCGAAGCTCTATTGATTGATTAGCAGCTCGAATACCATCGAGAGCAGGATCAAAAAGAGGATAGAGTTCTATAGCTTCTTCCCAAATGGCGATTGCCTGTAAATATTCACCTACAACATAATAATTTAAACCTTGTGTATATAAGGCATCAACTGTATCTTGCAATTCAGCCCTACCCCTGTCCCCAAAGTTCATCTTTGCTGATAAACTTATTCTGTTAACAGGTGTGAGCGATGTTGTTAAGTCAAGCGAATAAGCAAGACTAAATGTTATATCATTCCAATCCAATTCTGATCCTAAACTTATTTTAGGATTAGCGCCTTTTAATAAAAAGCCACACTGCATTGCAAAAAAGTCTGTTATAACACTTTCAAAGCCAAATCCGAATGCAAATTTTTCAGATTGTGAGAAGTCAAGCATATTAATTGGCTGTTGGAAGTCTAATGTTAGTGTTAACGGCCTGATAATTTTATATGAAATCCCTAACGTCGCTTGCGTGGGGAGAGGGTCGTCTATAACGCTTTCTGCGCCAAGGCCTGTAAAAGATGTCCCAATATTAGTAATTGATAAACCAATATTAAGATTTGGGTCTCTTGCAGTATATAACTTACCAAGATTAAAACGTAATAAAAAGCCAATATCGCCCATAAAAGCAACTGCAGACTGACTTAGCCCTGAACCTGGAATTACGTACCCAGTGTCATCACTTGCATAATCAGGCACACTTCGATACCCTACCTTAAAATTCCCCCCAATAGCTATCCCCTTAAAATGATACCCTGCAAGGAAATTGTACGATACATTTAAAAGGCCTACTGTTTCAGAGTAGTATCCTTGAGACTTACGCTCACCGAGTATATTATATTCTGTGAAGGGAACATAAAAACTTTTTAACGCAGCGCCATAACCAAAATTTCCACTTCGCTGTGAGGCGGCAATGGTATCTACAGCAGAATCGGCTATCCAAAAATTATGGAAAACAGCGACTTCAGTTTCAGGAAGCACGGCGCTTATAGCTGGATTGTAATTTAGAAAAGCAATATCATCGGTTACAGCAGTGTAGGCCGTACCCATTGCCTCTGATCTTCCTCCAAAAGGTATTCCTAATGAGCGAAAAGAGGTTACACCTGCATTTGGGTCAATAAAACTAGAGAAAGCATCGCCTAATGAATCATAAAAATCAGAATAATCATTGGTATATACGAATGGCATAAGCATCAAAAAGATTGAGATGAAGAGTAAAAGTTTAACTTTTAATAAATTATACGCCATATTCATATTATATATTATTTTCGGTACTTTTTCATTATATTTTAACACAAATATTCCGAAAATAGATAGAGAGGTTTTTGTGCTGCGCATAAGCGTGGCAAAACCCGTAAAATGCAGTATTTGAAACAGTATTCAAGAATTTGCTTTTTATTGAATTTTTCATAATATTAGACTACAATATAGGAAGAAATATTTTTTTTCTTCATAAGACTGTGCAAAAACTAAAAGGAGGTCACTTATTTTCAAAAAAAATTTGCTTAGCTGTTTGATATTTCTCATAGCCGCAAGTCTTTTAGCAAAGGCACAGTCTGATGCTCAACTTCTAGAAGTTGATGCGCTTATTGAAGAAAGGCGTATTAACGAAGCGTTGATTATGGCAGAAGAATATATACGTGAAAATCCTGATGATTTTGATGCTGCCCAAAAACGAATAGACTTAATTTTTCAAGCAAGAAATGATTATAAAGAAAAAGCAGATGAATTAGTTAGAATTATTGTTGAAGAACCCTTAAACGATAAACTAAAACTCGACATTATTGAAGAACTCGAAACGATGGAAAAAAACCAAAGTGAAGAGGAAAAAGAATTCATTGCAAAAATCAAGATAACATCTCAGTTTACCTACTTTAGGGCGTTGTATACGCAAGTAATTGAAGAAGGCACAGCCTTACTAAATGAAAAAGAATATACTGCAAGTGCGGCGCGTTTTACCGATGGATTTGAATTATACTATAACGATTTTTTCGATTACGGATTTGACGAAGCCTTTGTCCAAGAGGTTGTAGAAACACTTGCTATAGCAAACGAATCTGTAAGCGATTTTGCAAGCATTCAGCCTACGCTTAATTCTACTTTTAATCAGTTTAATGGATATTTAGAAGATAACAATTTACAAGCCTCCTTAGCCCAGTATCAGAACATTGAGCAAGCATTAAATAGCATGGCCGATGTTAGAAATTCTAGCATTTTAGCAGGCTATTATTTTGAAGAGCAAAATAATATTTTACAAGAACAAGATCCAGAACTTACCGATGCTTTTTTCCTCGCATTTGCCTTCCGTCTACTTTTAGGTCGTGGTGACGATAACGAAGCACACATAGTTAAAGCCATGGATACGCAATGGCATGATTTATACGAAGAAACAAAAACTAATATATCGCAAATGATTGCATTCTATAGCGATGATATAAACCAAAACATTCTTGCACAAACTGTAAGTCAAATAGGATTAGGAGCAAGTGAAACAACAGCGAAACTTAATACATTGCAATCCATCATTGACATGGGAAAAGATTTTTTAAGCCTCTATGGGCTTCTCAACAATTCGACTACAACATTTGAAACAAACCCGCATATTGAGTATGAAGAGTTGTTAGATTATGGTTCATACTTAGTAGCCCAAGGGGAATATCTAATAAATTATGCAAATTTACTCGAAAACCAAAAACAATCTCTAGCTTTGTACCCAGTTCCACAAAGTCCTAACACAGCAATAAAGACTCGCAACACTGCATATGAATCATACCTTGCTAGCTTTGCGCAAACAACCGAAGGATATGCAATTGAAATAGAAAATGATTTAAGTGAGTTCCAAGTAGAAGAAACAAATATTGCAAGTATTGCACCAAGTTTTACAGAAAGCGAAAGTCCAGCATACCCCAGCCTAGACTCTTTAGCACAAACATTGCAGACTTACTTACAAACGCTAACAAGTGATAATTATAGCGAATCATTATTAGCATGGGAAACATCATCAACATTTATTGCCAATGGTTCTACATTAATACGAGAAGAATATGAAACTCCATTTGAACAGTCAATTCCTATGATTAACGAAGCCTTAGATATAGCAGCACAGTCAGATCCTCAGGGGGCTCTTACCTTGTTAGAAAACATTGCCTCAACGATTGACTCTGACATAGCATCATTACAACAAGAGTTCGCATTCCTTTCTACAGCATCACAAAATGAAAGTGTTGGTGTTCCATTATCAGCCCTATATGCTCAAAACACTTCAACTGTAGCACAAGATATCGATTATTTGAATAATCTTAGCTTATCAGCTGGCGACTATATTGTATTAGCAGAACAAAGAGTTCGTTTAGCACAACAAGCAATAAATGAAGCTGAACTCCGATTTTCTCAAGCAGAAGAATACTTAGCACAAGAAAACTTTGCAGCTAGTCGCGATGCTCTTCAACGTTCAAGAACGCAATACAATGAAGCTCTTGCGTATCAATATTCTGATGACCTAAGAATCGAAAGCGACACCCTATTGGCAGATTTAGGTGAAACTATTTCATTTACTGAAAATGAGATAGTTGTTAGAAATGTTAGAAATTTTATTACTCAGTCAAGACAACAATATTATAATAGTAATTTTACACAAGCAGAATCTTTTATTTTACAAGCAGAAGCACAGTGGGCTATTACAAATGTGCAAGAAAATCCTGAAGTTGTAGCATTAAAAGCTCTTATTGGAAATGCGCTTTCTATTACTACTGGACGTACAATACCATCAACAGATCCTCTCTATCCAGAAATGAGTCAAACATTAAACGTTGCATATCAACACTATGACAATGCAGAAAATTTACTTGAACGAAACAATCGAAACCAAGCCCTTGCAGAATTAGAACTTGCAAGAAATAAAATTCGTGACGTACAAGTTTTATACCCATTTCATCAAGAAGCAAGCCTTTTAGCGCTTCAAATAGATGAACTTATTGACCCTGTTGCCTTCCAAGAGCAATTTGAGCAAAAATTTGAACGAGCCCAAACAGACTACAGAGATCCAGCAACAAGTTCTAGAGCGTATATTGACCTATTAGATTTGTATGAAATAAATCCAGATTACCCAGGCTTAGAAGATTTTATCTATGTTGTAGAACTAGAGCTTGGTATTATTCTCCCACCGCCTGATTATGCTGCAATTGCTCGCTCTGAAACGCTTACAGATAATGCAGCAAGCTTGTATAATAGCGGTGCAAGAGATGAGATTTCTCTAAACAATGCATTAGCATTATTAGAAGAAGCAATAGAATTAAATGCAGAGAATCAAGATGCGTTAATTCTTTTAGACCGAATAAATACATCTTTAGGTGGAGCAACCGTTATAGTTCTTTCATCAGAAGCCGAAAATTTATATCAGAGAGCGGTTCAAGAATTGTCAAACGGAAACACTATTACAGCAGCAGCGCTGGTATCTCAGCTTATGCAGCTTCCTGGTGTAGAAAATTCGTCTAAAATTATTGACCTACAAAGAAGGGTGGAATCATTACTATGATGCTTCGTCGTTATATTTTTATATTATTATCATTTCTCATTTTTGCATCTATTCCACTATGTGCACAAGAATTATATTGGGATACACCTCAAACTATTTCAGAGGTAGAAGGATTATTCCCCTCAGTTGGCGGTGAAAATGAAAATGCATTTGTAGTATGGCAAGAAGTAATACAAAACGACCAAAATATAAGCGAAATATGGCTTTCAGCTCAGTTCTTTTTAGCAAGTTCTCAAGAATGGGTGACACGTGAGCAATTTGCAGGTCCTTTTTCTTACTCAGGGGAAGTTCCTAACCTCTTTTCTGCAGAAGCAAGCAACTCAGGGCAAGCTGCTATTGCAGTATTAACAGCTCCTAACACAATATCTGTTTACACCACTTCGGACAAGGGTGAAAGTTTTACAAAAACTGATATAGTTAATGATGACACAGACCTTGTAGCACCACGTATTTTTAAAGATGGCCGTGGTGGTTTTGTTGTATTTGCAACAAAAGGGGTTGAACAATCGTTTTCTCTAGAAATTGCTCGGTCTATTGATGGTGTAGAATGGTCTTCATTTAGCGAATTTACCCCTTCTCAGCCATTGGATAATTCATTTGTTCCCTCTTTTACCGTACTTCCTGATGGGTCTGAATTAGTTGTTTTCCAATCTGCGGTTACTGCAAACAATCGTATTACATACCAACTATTTTCATCAATCAACCAAAGCAATAATAGAGAAGACTGGAGCGAAGCATTATTAATAACTACCACTGAAGCAACTGGAGCAGAACCAACAAACTATACTAACCAGCGCCCATTTCTCCATACATTTGAAGGCAAAATATATATTACATGGGAAAGATCTCTTGTAAGCCCACAGTCTTTTAGTGTTTTTGTCGCAGAACTTTCAACTACGGGAGCAATAGTAGGATCAATAGAGCAAGTAACATTACAAAATGTTATTGCGCGCCAACCAACACTGTTTACGTACAACGACCAATTGACTATACTTTGGTTTGATACAAGATTTGGGCTTGAAAACATATATTTTGCACAAAAAAGAGGGGTGCTATGGGTAGAAACACGTGTTTCTACAGAAAATATATCATCTGTTTTTGGGCTCCCTCTCGTTACAAATAGTAACAGAGATTTACATATATTTTGGGAAGAACAAGAAGCAGAAGATGCTTCACAAGTAATAAGGCTTTCTGTAGACCGTTTTACAGAACCACCAGAACTTGACGCAGTTTCCTTTAGACAAGGACAGCGATCATCAGCAGACAGAATAGATGTAAATATTGATACAGGTAGAGACTCCTCTGGCGTTTCAGGGTATTCATGGATTGTTACTAAAAGTGCTTTTCTAGATCCACCTGAACGTTTCATGGCATTTCCTGATGAAGATAGAATAACAGCTTTTGTAGAAAGTGATGGGCGATGGTACATAAAAGCTCGCACACTCGATAATGCAGGAAACTGGTCTAAGAGTGCTGTTATTTCTTATTTTAGAGACACAACTCCTCCAAAAGCGCCAGAAATTAGTCGCAATCAATCGGTAGATGAAAATGGGTATCAAAGCTCTAACACATTTAATCTTACTTGGGAAAATACTGACACAAGTGATATTGTAGATGGGTACACTTATTCATTACAATACCTTTCACCTTTATCAGCGTATAGGACAAACCCAGAAAACTTCACAGAAGAGGCATTGGCAGATATCGATGTTCAACTTCCAGCAAGAATTATGACCGATAATCCACTTGCAGCTTGGAATAATCAAGATAATGGTGTTTATTTATTTTCTGTAGCTTCTATAGACTCTGTTGGAAATATTGGTGAAGCAACAAGCATTCCAATACTTTTAAATAAGTATATACCGTTTACAACTATTACTACAGCTGTGCCTACTACAGATATTTTTGGAAATACATCCTTAAATATTTTTGGGAAAGGCTTTACCTATGATGGTATAATTTCTGCTGTATACTTAGACCGTGATGGGGTTGCACCATATGATTTAGTTCTTGAATATTCAACGTCTGATTTTACGCTCACCTCTGATCGTCAAATTAGCAATGTTGAGTTTGCAAATCTTGAAGAGGGGCTATATAGAATTGGGCTTCTCCATACAGATCGTGGCTTATATATGTCACGACCATTACTTCCAGTAGATGAATTTGGAACAGTAAAAGTAGGCGACTATTCTTACAGGTTTAATCCAAACTGGAAAACTATTACAGATATTTATGAGTATACAATACAAATAAGCGATGTAGTATTGTGGTCAATCTTTGCACTAGCATTATTGGGAATGTTATTCGCAATACGTGGTATTATTACCACAGCAAAAGATACGGTAACAGTACAACAAGAAATTCACGCTTTAATAACAGGAGGCGCTATGCCACATGAAGTAAAAGAAAAAACTGCAGCACTCAAAAGTAAGGGTGTTAGTCTTAAATATAAAATGATGCTTTTCACATTAGCGCTAGTTCTCGCTGTAATTCTTTTGGTTGCAATCCCATTTGGAATAGTTTTTATTGACACTCAAGAAGAAACATTAACTGTAGGACTACAAGAGAGAATTAATGTATTATCAGATAGTCTTGCAGCTGGGGTAAAAAACTTTATGCCATCAGCTAATATCCTTGAACTAGGGCTACTTCTAAATCAAACAGAGGCAATGGATGAAGTTATGTATGCTACTATCCTTGGGATGCCATCTGATGGTAGAGATACACACCTTGACCATGTTTGGGTATCAAATGACCCAGATATTCTTTCCAAAATAGATACAGAATCATTAATACTAGGCTCATCACGCTACACTGATTCAGTAATTGACCCAATCATTGAGCAAGCAGTCGAAATTAACAATGCTGCTATAACTGAAGTTGGAGATATAACTGAAAACATTAGCTCACTTACTCAAGAAGGTATTTCGCTGGCCTTAGCCACAGATGAAGATTCAGTTGCAAGACGTGATGAAATACAATCGATAATAAACCAACTTACTGAAAACCTTACGGTACAGTTAAACTCACTTTCAGTACTTGGTTCAGGGTCAACACCAAGCTTTAATAGCGCCACATTCTCTGCAGAAAACTCTGAGTTTTTATTTTACAAACCAGTTCTTTACAGACAAGGTTCAGAGCAAACATATACACGTGGTATAGTAATCCTTCAAATAAGTATAGATAACCTTTTACAATCACTTAATGATGCACAATTTACAATCTATACAACTACGCTAATCATTGCGTTCTTTGCTATCGCAATTGGGATTATAGGTTCATTTACTTTGGCTACAATTATTATTCGACCTATTAAGCGACTTTCCGACCACGTTCAAATGATTCGTGACACAGAAGATAAAGAAGAACTTGATGGAAAAGATATAATTATTACTAGCAAGGATGAAATTGGATACCTTGGAGAAATTGTAAACGATATGACACATGGTCTTGTAAAAGCGGCAGCTGCTGCAAAAGACCTTACCGTTGGTAAAGAAGTTCAAAAAATGTTTATCCCACTTTCTGTAGATGAAGCTGGAAAAAAACTTACAACAGGTATTGTAGAAGACGACAATGCGGCGTTCTTCGGCTACTACGAAGGTGCAAAAGGGGTATCTGGGGACTATTTCGATTACTTAAAACTTGACGATAGACACTTTGCTGTTATAAAATGCGACGTTTCAGGTAAAGGGGTTCCAGCTTCTCTAATCATGGTTGAAGTTGCAACATTGTTCCTAAACTACTTTAAAGATTGGACGTATAAAAAAGACCGATACGACCTAAGTGGAATTGTTGGGCGCATAAATGACCTCATTGAGTCTCGAGGGTTCAAAGGACGTTTCGCGGCTTTTACAATGTGTATATTTGATTCAGTTGGTGGAGACGTTCACTTCTGTAATGCAGGGGATAACCTCATCCACATTTATGATGCCTCAGAACGAAAGAAAAAAACTATTGCTCTAACCGAAACTCCGGCCTCAGGTGTATTCCCTACATTTATGGTAGACATGAAGGGCGGATTCGTTGTAGAAAAATTGCATCTCGATAAAGATGACGTGCTTTTCCTCTACACTGACGGTATCGAAGAAGCAAAACGACTCTTCAGAGATAAAGACTATAATATTGTTCTTTGCCAAGAAGAAGGGTTAACAGAAGGGGATGTTCACGGACACCACGCATTTGGTATGGACGGAGAAGAAATGGCACCAGAGCGGGTAAATGCAATCATTGAAGCAGTGTTTGCAAGAACCACCTACAAGATTGAAAAATATCACAGCCCTATCGATAACGAGGAATTAGTGTTCGATTTTTCAACCTGCGAACCAACGGCCGAAAATGCTATTATGGCACTGGTATCAGTTGAAAAGATTTTCCGAATGTACCCTACTCCAAATGCAACAGAGTTTGACCGCGTACAAGTTGACCGAAAAATAGACTCGTTCTTGCAAGAACACTTTATTCAATACAATGACTACTGTGCAAACAAACGCGACCATTCAGAGTTCGCAGAATATATGTATTACACGCATATTAAAGAAGATGAACAATACGACGATTTAACATTGGTTGCAATTAAGAAAAAGTAAAGGGTAGTTTTTGGGCGTTCCCCGCCTTGTAGGATCCGACGAATGCGGCGGAGCCTACAAGGCACGGGTGGGCTATTCGAGGTTCCGCCTTTCGGCTCCATTCACAAAAGAAGAGTTTTGACCGCGGCAAACCCCTTCTTTTGTAAACAGCTACGCTACCTCTACAATAGCTTCGCTTCTCCTTTGATAGTTAATTGGCAGGAAGAACGGAGTCCCTAACGCATAAGACATAAAAAAAAGGAAGTTTGAACACATCAAAACTTCCTTTTTCATTACTACAATGCTTCTCCAGCAGTTACTTCCGCAGGAATCCATTTTTTGTAATATTCAATGTACCGCTCAAAGCCTTTTGCATCATCTGCAGTAGGATGTATTGTGCTACCTTCCGAGCCTGCAAAAATCTTTTTGTTTAAGAAATCTGATAACGCTTCATTTTTACCCTTGTTTAACATATAACTTGCTAAAAGAGCCATTCCCCAAGGGCCACCTTCGCTTGCTGTATCCATTACTGCAATTGGGATATTTAAAGCATCTGCCATCATCTTTTGGCCAACTTTTGGAGTTTTAAATAATCCTCCATGACCTAAAAGTGTATCAACTGCTACACCTTCTTCATTAGATAAAATATCCATTCCAATTTTTAAAGTTGCCATTGTTCCATAAATTTGGCTTCTAGCAAAATTTGGTAATGACATTTTTGAATCAGCACGGCGTAATAAAAGAGGCACACCTTTATCTACTTTTGTAATGGGTTCACCTGCAAAGTAATTATAACTGATAATTCCATCGCAATCGCTCAATCCTTCCAAAGCTTTTTGATAGAACAAGTCATATAATTGACCCTTTGTAAAACTACTTCCACTACATTGTGCAACTTCATAGAATAGCTTCATCCATGCATCAAGTTCTGAAGTACAAGTATTACAGTGAACCATAGCTACAGGGCTACCACAAGGTGTTGTTACCATATCAATTTCTCGGTGTAACTTTTTAAGAACCCTTTCTAATACAATCATAGCAAAAATACTTGTTCCTGCAGATACATTACCTGTTTTTTGTACAACAGAATTTGTTGCTACCATTCCTGTACCGGCATCCCCTTCAGGGGCGCACATTGGTACACCTGCTTTAAATGTACCTGTAGGATCTAAGAGCTTTGCTCCACTTTCAGTTACAACACCTGCCTTTTCACCAGCTGCGAAAACTGAAGGAAAAATACTTTCTAGTTTTTGAGTAAATCCTTTTTTACTAAGTAAAGCATTTGTTAGCCCAAGTAAGTTTTCATCATAATTTTTACCAACACTATCAATGGGAAACATACCAGAAGCATCTCCAATTCCCAATACTTTTTCACCGGTTAACTGCCAATGCACATACCCTGCGAGTGTTGTCATAAAATCAATATCACTAGTATGTTTTTCATTATCAAGAACACATTGATAAAGATGTGCAATGCTCCACCTTTCAGGAATATTAAACTGTAATTCATCAGTTAAAATTTCGGCTGCTTTTGAGGTATTTGTATTACGCCATGTTCTAAAAGATGCAAGCTGGTCACCATTTTTATCAAAAGATAAATAGCCATGCATCATAGCACTTACGCCCATTGCATCTACCGTTGTTAAAGTTTCACCAGTGCCTTCTTTATAGTTTACAGAAACCTTTGCAAAAGCGTCTTGAATTCCTTTCCATACGCTTTCTAATGAATATGTCCAGTACCCGTCAATTAAGCTGTTTTCCCAATCATGAGCACCACTTGCAAGTACGCTACCGGTTTCATCTATCAAAACAGCCTTTATTCGACTTGACCCTAGCTCTATTCCAAGCATCCTACTCTTTTCTATCATTTCTTTTCTCCGGTAAATTTGCTAAAAATTTTTATTTCAATTTCCATGCTATATCTGCAAGAAATAAATCCTTTTCAAAATTTTCAACCGTTGTGTCTTTTCCAATATGAACGAACTCAATATCCATGATTCGCGCAAAGTCTCTCATTTGTTCGGTTGTTACATCGTAACTTAAAACTGTATGATGGGCACCACCTGCCATTACCCAGCACTCTATTCCTGTTGAAAGATTAGGTAGGGTTTTCCACATAACACGTGCAACAGGAAGGTTAGGCATATCCATAATTGGTTTAACACATTCTATATCTTGACAAATAAGGCGCAAACGACCACCCATGTCAATAAGGCTAATTGCAATAGCACTTCCTTCATGGCCTTCAAATACGAGTCGAGCAGGCGCTTCTCTGTCACCAATACCCAATGCATGTACTTGAATTTTTGCTTTTTCCTTTGAAAGAGTTGGACACACTTCAAGCATGTGAGCTCCAAGGCTCAATTCATTTCCTGTTTCTAAGTGATAGGTATAGTCTTCCATAAATGAAGTTCCACCTGTTTGACCTTCACTCATTGCTTTAAGAATAGAAGTCATTGCACTTGTTTTCCAGTCGCCTTCACCTGCATAGCCATATCCTTGACTCATTAAATTTTGTGTTGCAAGCCCAGGAAGCTGTTTCATACCATATAAATCTTGGAATGTATTACTGAACGCCATGCACCCCTCTTGGTCAAATAGCTTTTTCATGGCAATTTCTTCTTTTGCTTGATATTCAATACTTTCTATATCATCTGTTTCAATAACATACTTTTCTTTGTATTCTGCCATTTTAGCATCAAGCTCTTCTTTTGTTACAGCTTCCATTGTTTCAACCAACAAACCAACAGGCCAAGTGTTCACTTGCCATCCCAATTTTGCTTGAACTTCTACCTTGTCACCTTCAGTTACCGCAACTTCTCTCATGTTGTCACCAAAGCGCATTACTTTTAGCTCTTTAGAAAACTTAACTCCATAGGCAACTCTCATCCAATCGCCAAGTCTTTTTTGCACATCGCTGTCTTTCCAATAGCCTGCAATAACTTTTCTAGCAGAGCGCAAACGAGCGCCAATAAAACCGTGCTCTCTATCACCATGGGCTGCTTGGTTTAAGTTCATAAAATCCATATCAATTTCTTTGTTTGGAATTTCTTGATGGTATTGTGTTGCAAAGTGACACCATGGCTTTTGTAAGTTTACTAAACCATTTATCCACATTTTACTTGGACTAAAAGTGTGACACCATGTAATAATCCCTGCACAATTATCATCATAATTTGCATGTTTAATAACTTCTGTAATTTCTGCATTTGTTTTTGCTGTCACTTTGTATACAAGCTTACACGGAAGATTACCGCTATCATTCAAGACTTTAGCCATTTCTTCTGCACGTTTTGCAACGGTAGATAACACTTCATCACCGTATAAAAATTGGCTGCCAACCACAAACCAAAATTCTGTTTTTTTCATGTTCATATTTTTCTCCTGTTATTTATTTAGATTTAATCTAGTTCTTTAATTAGTCATTGACTTTTTAGCTACTAAGGTTACTATAACTCGTTGTAATACTATAAACAAAAGCAATAGTATTCCTATCGTAATTTTTGTCCACCAAGAATTAATTTGCCCATTAAACATAATCAGCGTTTGTATGATTCCTAATGTTAAAACTCCAAAAACAGTTCCAAAGACATACCCAATTCCTCCCGATAATAGAGTTCCTCCTATTACAACAGAAGCAATAACGTCCATTTCCATACCTATACAATGCAAACCATACCCTGAGAGCATATAAAAGCTAAATACAATACCAGCAGTCGCAGAACATAATCCATTAACTGTGTAAACAAGTATCTTTGTTTTTCTTACAGGTAATCCAAGTAGCATGGCAGATTGTTCGTTGCCACCTATTGCATAAATGTTTCGCCCAAACTTTGTATAAATTGATACAAACATAATTAGAAGCACTGCTACAACTGCAATAATAACATTTAGAGATATAAAGCCTACATCACCAAAGCGAAATTTCCATATGGCTAAATCTTGCATTAACTGATTTTTTATTGAAATTGACTGGATACTAATAATATAACAAGATCCACGTGCAAAAAACATACCCGCAAGAGTAGCAATAAAAGGCGGAACTTTCCAATATGCAACCATTAAACCCATAAGTGTTCCAATAATACCACCCACTATAAGAGCGATAAACATAGCTACGAATGGATTGAAGCCACCAATCTCTATCAAACTCGATACAATCATTGTCGTTAATGCAACAACGGCTCCTACAGACAAGTCTATACCGCCTGATAGAATAACAAGAGTCATACCTGCGGCGGAAACCAACAAAAATGCATTGTCAATAAAGAAATTGAAAAATACTTGCAGTGATGCAAAGCCTCGATACAAAAAAGACCCAATCAAAAATGCAATGAAGAACAATAGCATGGCTGCGAAAGCAGACAAATACTTTGAAAAATGTGTTTTTGTTTTAGTTTTTAATAATTCATTTTTCATGCGGAAACCCTCTTTGTTTTACTAAAAAAATGTGATGCTGCTTCTGATTGTAAAAAACAAATTATAGCTACAACAAAAGACTTTACTACCAGTGATATTTCGGGTGGTACACCAAATGCATAAATTGTAGTTGTTAATGTTTGAATAAGCAAGGCACCTATAACACTTCCACTTAAACTAAATTTCCCCCCCGACATACTAGTCCCGCCTATTACAGCTGCAAGGATAGCATCAAGCTCAGTGTTCAATCCAGCATTATTTGCATCAGCACTTTTTACATTTGAACAAATGATTAAAGCTGCTATCCCTGCACAAAAAGAACAAAAAGCAAAGCAAAACATTTTCACTGCTTTTTCATTAATACCTGCATATCTACTAGAACTTGCATTAATACCAACTGATTCAATAAATAGCCCTAAAGCAGTTTTCTTTGTCAAGACGAGTGCCAACAAATAGACACCAATTGCGATAAAAATAGCAAAAGGCAAGCCAAAAAGCCATCCTGTCCCAATAAAAAAGAAAGGCTTATAATATACTGTTAAGATTTGACCATCAGTAATAAGTTGTGCTATTCCTCTTCCCGCTACCATTAAAACCAAAGTAGCAACTATTGGTTGGATTTTTAAGTAAGATACCAAGAAACCATTCCAAAATCCGAAAACTAAGGCAAGGGAAAGTCCCGCAATAATGGCTATAAACATAGGCGTATTTGCTTCATAGTATTGAACACCATCAATAATTATCAATTGTCCGCCTATAAGTTTAGCTACGAGTGCACCTGTTATTGCAATAATAGCGCCAACAGACAAATCTGCCCCTCCAGTAGCGGCTATAACCAAAGTCATACCAATTGCAAGCAAAATCGTTGGCGCACCACGGTTTAGTATATCTATAAGCGTTCCGTATAAATGCCCATCTTGAATTGTAATTACATAGAAATTCTTTGTGAAAAATAAATTAAAAAGTAATAATAAAGCAAGCGCTACTAGCGCTCCCCAGAGTTTACTTTGTCGTATAGACTCTAGCTTAAATGCCCCCATCATAACACATCTCCTGCTATAATTTTTAATATATTATCTGATTCAAGTTCTGCTCCACTCACCTCAGCAATTTTTGTCCTATCTCTCATAATTGCAACCCTATCAGAGCAACGAACAATTTCATCCAACTCAGATGATATAAAAACAACAGACATACCGTTCTTACAAAGATCCATACTTAGATTCATTATTTCAGCTTTTGCCTTTACATCAATACCTCTAGTTGGCTCATCTAATATTAGCACTTCAGGCTCTGTTACCAACCACCGCGCTAAAATTACCTTTTGTTGATTTCCTCCTGAAAGAGAGCCTACTGCTTTTTCACAGTCGGGTGTAGCAATATTTAGTAATTTTATATATTCATTGGCAATTTCTATTTGTTGCTTCATAGGAATGGCTTTGAGTATACCTCTTCTAGCTTGCAAAGCCAAAATGATATTCTCTCGCACAGATAAGTCGTATAAAATACCATCTTTTTTTCTGTCTTCAGGACAAAATGCTATTTTGTGCTGTATTGCATCACGCGGCGATTTTAAAGTAATTTTTTTACCGTGTATAAATAATTCTCCTTCGTCTGCTTCTTCCGCACCAAAGAGCAAGCTTGCAACTTCAGTTCTTCCTGACCCAAGCAAACCAGCTAACCCCAAGGTTTCTCCTTTATTTACAGTAACAGAAAAAGGACTCACCACGTGTTGCTTTCCTAAATTTGTAGTTTCAATTACAGGAATCAAATCCTTTTTTTCACTAATGGCCTTTCGGTTTTGTTCCAAAGTAGATAGTTCTTGCCCTACCATTTTCGAAACCAATTCTAACTGTGAAAGCTTTGATGCTTCATACTCACCAATCAGCATTCCATTGCGTAAAACAGTTATCCTGTCACAAATCTCATATATTTGATCTAAAAAATGAGAAATAAATATTATAGCCATTCCTTCTGACTTTAGTTTTCGCATAACCGTAAAAAGTTCTTCTACTTCTTGAGCATCCAAACTCGAAGTAGGCTCATCAAGTATAAGAACCTTCGAAGACATATCCACCGCTCTTGAAATAGCAACCATTTGTTTAATTGCAACAGTATATGTTCCCAATTGACGAGTAACGTCAATATTTATATGTAACTTTTGTAAAGCTTCTTCTGCTTTACTGTTCATTGTTTTCCAATCAATCTTTCCCCACTTTTTAGGTTGGCGCCCGGCAAAAATATTTTCTGCAACAGTTAAATTATCACACAAATTTATTTCTTGATAAACAGTATTAATCCCTGCATGCTGCGCCATTATTGGAGTTATTGGCACAAAATCATTTCCTTCATACAAAATTGCCCCACCACTTTTATGATAAACTCCCGTTAAAACTTTGATAAGCGTTGACTTTCCTGCCCCGTTTTCTCCCATAAGTGAATGTATTTCACCTTTCCTAAGAGTAAAATTCACTTTATCCAATGCTTTCACCCCTGGGAAAAACATATCAATGTCAGTCATTTTAACAATTACATCAGACATTAATAAACTCCTCATTATATTTCTTATTTAATTACATCCGCAAATAAAAAAACCGGAGTAGGTAGAGATACACTAACAATACTCCGGCTTTTAGTCATTTCATTACGTTAATTTAGTATTGACGTGTAGGGTATGCTTCAGCAGCATTTGATTGATCATATACGCCTTCATCAGACACAACCCATTTATCTACAGGCTGATTTGTTAATAGTTTAACAGCTGTATCCATAACTTGTGGTCCCAAAAGAGGGTTACATTCAACTGATACGTTTAACTTTCCTGCCATCATTGCTTCAAAAGCTCCTTTTACAGCATCTACTGAAGCAATAATTATATCCTCTCCTGGTTTCATTCCTGCTTCTTCTATAGCCTGAATAGCTCCAATAGCCATATCGTCATTATGAGCAAAAAGTAATTCAATTTCGTCTCCATATGACTTTAAGAAAGCTTCCATAACTTGCTTACCATTTGCACGTGTAAAATCACCTGTTTGAGATGCTAATAGATTATAATTAGGATTTTCGGCCATTACTTCAGCAAATCCTACTTTTCGATCTTCTGCAGCAGCTGAACCAACTGTACCAACTAATTCTACATAATTAATTGTTTCATCGCCTCTTCCATTTTTATTCATGTAGTCAATTACCCAAAGGGCGGCTCTTTCACCTTCTAATTTGAAATCTGACCCAATGAATACATCATATAATTCTCTTGGGGCGTCTACAGTTCTATCCACACAAATTGTTGGAATACCAGCATCTTTACATTCTTGCAAAATTGCATCCCACCCAGATGATACAACAGGTGTAAATGCAATAATATCAACATCTTGTTGAATAAAAGATCTAATAGCTTTAAGTTGATTTTCTTGCTTTTGTTGTGCATCAGAAAACTTCAACTCAATATTCCATTCTTCTGCAGCAGATTTCACTGAATTAGTACAAGCAGTTCTCCATTCAGACTCTGCACCAATTTGAGAGTACCCCATTACAATTTTTCGATCCATCCCTGTTGTCACGCCGTCACTGTCACTCCCGCCTCCAGCAAAAGCTAAACTACTAATCATTGCAACGATTAGTACCAACGCAAACATTTTTTTCATGTTCATATTTTTCTCCTTTTCAATGTGTACGTTCACGCTTTTTATGTGTACGTACACTCTTTTGTTTGATTATTATTACACGAGTTTTTGGATTTGTCAAGTAAAATAATATAAAAAATTAATAAAATTTCTCATTACTTTTCAAAAAAATACTTTTACACTGTTTTTAGCACACACACTCTCTCTCTGCATTTAAGCATTTACAGACAAAAAAAAACTGGTGCATGCAAAACTTTCATTTTGTACACACCAGCAAAGTAGGAGGAAAAACGAAATTAGTTATCTTTTCGTTTTGAATATAAATCAAATGCAACAGCAAAAAGAAGAACAAAACCCTTAATAGCTTGCTGCCAGTCTATACCAACACCCATAATTGACATACCATTATTAAGAACACCCATAAAGAGTCCTCCTACCATGGCACCAATAATTGTTCCAATACCACCAGTTGTAGACGCACCACCTATATAACAAGCAGCAATTGCATCAAGTTCAAAATTTTGTCCAGCTTTTGGTGTTGCAACATTTAAGCGAGCGGCAAATACCATACCCGCCAAGGCAGAAATTACAGCCATATTTACATAAACCCAAAACATTACTCTTTCAGTTTTTACACCAGAAAGCTTTGCAGCCTTTTGATTTCCACCAAGAGCATAAATATGCCTTCCTGGAATTGTCCTTGTAGTAATAAAGGTATAAATTAATACTAAGAATGTAAGCAATACTAAAATATTCGGGATCCCTTTATAGGAGGCAAATACAAATACTCCAGCATTTACAACTGATAATATAAACACTTCTTTTAATACAAATGCCCATGTGGGAATTAATTCAAAATTGTATTTCTTTTGATTAATTCGATGCCGTACTTCTGAAAAAATGATACAACAAGATAAAACAATACCACAAAGCACAGAAAAAATATGCAATTCTTCTCCGCCAAAAAAGTCAGGTAAAAAACCTGATGCTAAAGATTGGAAAATCTCAGGATAAGGCCCTTTTGACTGACCTTGTAGTACAACCAATGCAAACCCTCTAAAAATGAGCATCCCCGCAAGCGTTACAATGAATGCCGGGATTTTAACATATGCAATCCAATATCCTTGCCATGCACCTATTAAACCTCCAATTATTAAACAAAGAATCATAGAAGGAATGGGAGGCAAACCCATGTCAATTATCAAAGTTGCCGAAATAGCTCCAATAAAGGCAACTACAGACCCTACGGAAAGATCAATATTCCCTGTCAAAATGCATAGTAACATCCCTGTTGCAAGAATAAGAATGTAACTGTTTTGCAAAATAATATTCGTCAAATTTATTGGTCTAAACAATACGCCCTGTGTTAAAACTTGAAAGAAAATCATAATCACGGCTAGTGCTAATACCATGCCATATTGCCGCGAATTTTTTTTCGCTAATGTAAATATACTAGATTTCATACTACTCCCCTGCTTTTGATAATATATTTTTCATAATTTGTTCTTGAGTAGCTGTCTTACCATCCAATTCAGCAGTAAAACGCCCTTCACTCATAACATATATCCTATCGCTCATACCTATTACTTCTGGCATTTCTGAAGAAATAATTATACAAGCCATCCCTTCCGCTGCTAATTGGTTTATTATTGAATAAATTTCAAACTTTGCACCAACATCAATGCCCCTCGTTGGCTCATCAAGAATCAAAATACGTGGATTTGAAAAAATCCACTTAGACAAAACAACTTTTTGCTGATTCCCACCTGATAAATTTACAGTTTGTTGTAAAATTGTTGGAGTTTTAATGTTCATTTTAGACTTAAAATCTTCAGCATGAAGTATTTCTTCTTGCTTATTCACAACTAATTGTTTTGAAATTCTGGCAAGATTAGATAAAGAAATATTTTGCATAACGTTATCAATAAGAACTAATCCACATTGCTTTCTATCTTCTGTAACATAAGCCAATCCATTTTTTATAGCAGTTGGTATAGAGTTAAGCGAAACCTCTTTATTATCAATAAGTGTTTTTCCTGTAATATTTTTTCCATAATATTTACCAAACAAACTTGTTGCAAGCTCAGTTCGTCCTGCCCCCATCAAACCGGCTATTCCAATTACTTCACCTTTGCGTACATGAAAACTAACATCATCAACCATTTTTCTGTCTTCATCGCTTGGATGATACACAGTCCAGTTTTTAACTTCAAATACCTTATCACCTACAACAGAATCTCGTTTAGGAAAACGATCATTTAAAGCTCGTCCTACCATCCCGCAAATTATATTATCTTCAGAAACATTGCCATTTACAACATCTAATG
>CAYJLQ010000006.1:0-24500 GCA_964370725.1 uncultured Treponemataceae bacterium | reverse complement strand
ATGATATTATTCAAAGACCCGAAGGTCATTGATTTCATTTTGATGTCTGTCCCTTATTCTTAAAGGAACATCGGATATATCTTGCGATACATCCTCTGACTAGGTAGCTCAATGGCTACCCATATTTTCGGTTCGTGTTTTTTTCTTCCACTAAATCAATTTCTCAATTTAGCTTCACGCTCTCTTATACTACATAATTGCTTATGTCAATTAAAACTTGCGTTTTAATTATCTTTCTTTCCTTCCCTATTTATCTCTCAATGTTCTCTTACTCGTTACGCCTTGCATCTGCTCAGCGGTGAGTGAATCCATAGTATCATATTTCGTATTTTTTAGTCAAGAGCTTTTCGCATCTTTTTTAACTTTTTTTTCAAAGTTTTTTTAATTTTCGTTATGAACTATCTCTTACTTGCTGTTTTCGCTATGCGTCATCAGCAAGTTCATAGAATATATCACTTCGCTCATTTTATGTCAACTATGTATTTCATCTTTTTTGCATTTTTTTAGCGTTTTTTATGAAATCTGCCTAGTTTCACCCTAAATCACTAATAATTCTTACTGTTTACTTATTATTCCTTAGTTTCTTTTTACTTCTTTTTGCTACTTACCTGATTTTGCTTTGTAAAACAGCACGATATAATGTGCAAAAGATGCAAATGAAGCAATAACACATACAACATACATTGCAATATTAACTGAAAAAAGTGTTTCAATTGGAGCTGAGCTTTCAAGTCCTAATCGTTTTATGCTCTCAATTACTAACGAAAACATTCCCGTAGCAATATATAATACAGTTTTTATTTTTCCACCCATGGCTGCGCCCATTGCTAATCCAGTTCTTTGAGCCATTAATCGCACAAATTGGATTGAAATTTCGCGCATTACAATGAGCATTAAACACCATATTGGCATATATCCTGTCGCTGCATAACAAAAAAATGCTGTTACATGCAAAATTACATCAGCAAAAGGATCGAAAAATTTCCCAAAATCACTTACTTCATTATTTCGACGTGCAAAAAAGCCATCTAAAAAATCAGTAAATTCTGCAAAAATTAAAAGAGGCCACAAAATTATTACAGAAGCAAACATAAAAGCTCCTGTCCATTCGGGGATCATATACAAAATAAAGAAAATTGGGGCAAAGATTATTCTTACCCACGTAAATGCATCTGCTGTTCTCATTCTATAAGTATATCAACAAAAGTATAATGTGTAAACCGTCGAAACCTTAAAAAGCAGTAACTACAACATTTGAATTTTCAAAATCAACCAGTATTGTGGTTTCTTCATTATTCTCATTAGTTACGTAATCGCTTAAAATAAGTTCTTGCACCCTGACATCTTTTTCCAAAATTATACTTTCTAATAACGCCACAAAACTTGAAAAAACTGTTTCATCGTTATTATGTATCTTTTTTCCAAAAAGACTTGTTATTTCAGTATTATACGCAGTATTTTCAGAAATTGCATATGGCTCAGAAACCCACTTTCTGGGCAAGGGAAGAAGATTTTTATATGAAATAGTTACAACTTGCAGTGCAATTGGACTACCATTATTTGCTGGAAGTATTATTTTTTGAGGAATTGTTGAATATGATTGGACAAATAAAAATAAAAACAAGGAACAGTACACAATATATATACCAAGAAAAACAGGAGCTAAAGCACGAAAGAACATAACTATAAAGAATGATGAGAAAAAAAGTACAAATATATATAAATAATCTTCTAAAACAAAGTTTGAAACAAGGCCTTGCCATGGTGTTGCAGTTAGAATAACAGAAACACTTGCAATAACAAGGCTAATTAAAACGCAAAATACTTCTATGTAGTGTCTATTAATTTTTGAAAATGCAGTACTTTTAACCCGTGCATTTTTTATTAGAAAAATAACCCACTTAATAAAAAATGCTACGGTAAATGCTATGCATCCGACAAAAACAATAAAAGCAATGTCAAACAAATCATTCATGCAACTATGGGTAAGCCTTAAAATCTTGCACGATACTAATTGCTGATTCTATAGTTTTACCAGGCATTGCTTCTTTTGCAATTGTTACAGCTTTTTCAACAATAACACCAGAATCTGCAATTCCTTGTAAAGTTACGGTATCACCATCTATTACGGCTCGTAAAAAATTAATATTAATTTTATGCTCAAAAATAAGAACATTTACTAATTTCTGCGCTTCTAATAAATCAGCTATCTTTTTTGCGCCCTCTTTTTCCATTTCTGGGGTGATAAGAGACTTTGCCATCTGAGCAAGAGTATTTGCAGCTGATTCTGTGTCAAAAACACCAGTATTTAATACCATGTGAAATGAAGATGCATCATCGGTAGAAAGGTTAAAAAAGCTTTTATGGAAACCAATTCTATTCAAATCGCTTTCTTCAATTCTTTTCATTGCTTGTTTTTCATCCCAGTCAAATTCTTTCATTAAGCGTTCAATTCTTATGTCTTCTTTAGCAACAAAGCGAACTGCTAACAAATTTGGAATGTTTTCTAAAATTACAAACGCACCACGTCCAATAAGGATACAATTACCACTGGAAGCTGCTTCTAAAACAGCTGTTTGTAAGTAATCTAAATATTCATCTCTATCTTTTGCTAACGATGCAAAAAAACCAGGTTTTTTTTCATCATATTTTTCTAATTTTTCTTCTGCAAACCCTAAATCAATAATTCGTTTTTCGATTTCTTTTCTGTCAATAAATGTGTATCCAAGTTTTTTTGCGAGTGCTTGTGCTACCTCGTCACCGAGCGCTGCTACTTGTCGTGAAATTGCTATAATTGCCATGTGATCCCCCTATTTATACGATGCATTACAAAATAAAGCATTTAAAAAATCGTATGTGCCAAAACAAAACATGTACGTATTGACATAACATCCTACATATATTATACATGTGATAGACGTAAAAAACAAGATGTATATTTGTAAATTTATTAAACAAGAGAATAAAAATGAACCAAAATGAAAAAAAACTAGCATGGAAACCAACTGAAAAATCATTACTTTTACAAACAAGAATATTGGATGTACAGTCACAAAAAGCAATTTCGCCAGAAGGCAATGAGTCAACTTTTATTATTTTTGATGCACCAGACTGGGTAATAACTGTTCCCTTTATACATAGAGAACAAGCAAAAAAAGAGTTTGGCATTGATGATGATTGTTTTCTAATGGTCTGTCAGTGGAGACACGGAAGCGAATGCATTAGCGTAGAGTTTCCAGGCGGGGTTATTGATAAGGGAGAAGAGCCTCTTATTGCCGCAAAAAGAGAGTTTGTTGAAGAAACGGGATATGAGTCAGAAGAAATAATCCATTTAGGATCCCTAAACCCAAACCCTGCGATATTTAGTAACACACTTCATGTATATGGAGTAAAAAATTGTATCAATACCCACAAAAGAAACCTCGATGATGATGAATATGTAAGCTTTCAAGCAATACCAACAAAAGAAGTGCTTGCTAATATGGGGAAAAAGCCATATGTTCACGCATTAATGTCTACGGCACTTTTATTATTTTTACAAAACAAAGAATTATTTTAATAGGGCAAAAAAAGAGGCATTCAGGTTATCTGAATGCCTTTGCTTTAACTATTCTTGTGAACCGTAAGTATCGTATGATACATTAGGTGAATATACACCTTCACGAATTTCACCTGTTAAACTTGGTATATACATTTTCATACCAGGGTGAATTAAATCAGCGTTAGCAGGATCACTCATAGAATCCTTATTTGCTTGATATAAGTTTTCCCAAAGTAATGGATTGTTATATACGTATGGTTTACCTGAAATATTCCAATAGCAGTCTTTAGATTGTGCCCATGGAGTTACTACATAGTATTCAGGAAGTGGTAAAACTTCTTTAATACCGTCTAATGCAGCTAAAGATTCTTCAGCATACAATGTTGCAGTTGCCCAGTTTTTTAAGTCATATGCAAGTAATGCATTATCTAAAGCTTTAGATCCTGTTTCAAAAGCCATTGGGTAATATACATCAGCGCTAATTCCACGTGCATACACTACTCTGTTTCGAGCATAAATAATACGAGTATTAGCTTCGTATTTTGCAAGCATTTCTGAAACATAAATTTCTGATAATTCTGCATTTTCTTCAGCTAGCAAAGAATATTCTACAGCATCATCATATTCACCAGCATCAAAAGCTGCTTCTGATTTTAATGAGTATTCACGTGCTAAACGTTGGTATTCATTGTTTGTGTAACTTTGGGCTACAAGTGCAACAAAAGTAACACTAAGTAAAATTATGGTAATAAGTAATGATTTTTTCATTATTCACCCCCCTCTGTGCTTTCTTCATTGATTGTTTCGAGTGCTTCTACATCTGCAAGTGGCACTTGTGAGTCTGCTGCAGCTGCTACTTGGTCAGCATCTTCTAATCGTCGTTTTGCTCTATCAATAGCTTCTTGAGCCATTCGTCGTTTTTCAGCTACAGTTTCATACACAGTAGTCATTGAATCTGTTGCAATTGAAAAGTTTTCATAAGCTGCTTCAGGTTCATCTGAAACTAAATTTGCATCACCTTGAGTAAAGAACACAACTGCGTTTGCATAATTTTGTTTATCTGCAACGCCAGCTTTTACTTCATCTGCTTGTTCTTTTACTGCTAAAAAGCTTGCTCTTTTTTCGCTTGCCATTGAAGAAAATGCTTCATAAAGAACTTTATTATATGCATCTGCTGCTTTTTTTGATTCATCATAAATAGATTTTCCATCTGCACCAGAAGTAAACATTGCAAGAGCAGCTTCTGAAGCTCTATTTCCTTCAGCGTAGCTTTCTGCATCATAACTTTCATAGCCTAATTGTGCAATTCTTTCTTGTGCTTTTGCAGCCAATGAAGCTTGCTCTAAAGCCATGTATTGATACAAGATATTTGAAGCAGTTTCGTTAAATACTTTATCATCTCCACCATCTTCATATACACTTTGTGCTTCTGAAGCAGCTATGTCTACAACTTGCAATTCTCCAGCGAAATATTGTTCAGCTCCAGCGGCAACAGCTTTTTCTCTTGCTGCATAAATAGTTTCAATAAGTTTTTCGTTTGCAACATCTAAGCTATCTTCCACTACATCCGGTGTAACTACAGGAACTTCTGTTGTTTCAATAGTATCTGTAGTTTCAACTGTATCTTCAGGTGGTGTTTTACATCCAGCAAATAAAAGCAATGCTAAACACATCATTGCTAGTATAATTTTTTTCATACAAGACTCCTTGTAAATCTTTTTTCGTTGTGATATTACCCCAACATTATTTAATAGAAATGGGATTGACTCTACATATTCAAATAAAACAGCAACGCTATAGTAATTGAAGAGTCAAAAAATACTTTAAAATCGTACTTTCCAATACCTTCACTACAATTTTACTGTATATTTTCAATAATTGCAACTTTTTTTTGATTTTTTTTAGAAAAAAAGTTTGAAAATTGAACGTAAATCGCTATAATATATATACCTAATATGCATAAAGCATACATTAAAAACAAGCATCGGAGGAAAAACATGGAAGGTGAATTTAGTTTTACAATTGAAAAAGAATTTGGTGTTCTTTCAACAAGCAAAGCAGGATGGCAAACCAAATTAACCAGTGTATCATGGGCTGGAAGGGATGCAAAATATGATCTACGTTCCTGGTCACCTGACAACGCTAAAATGAGCAAAGGAATATCACTTACTGGAGAAGAATTAAAAGCATTAAAGGAACTATTAAACGGTATAGACTTGTAGTTCGCGGCCTTTTTTAAGAACCAAGGAGTACAGTAGTTCTTGTAACACAATTTCTTCAACTGTATTCCCTGTTGTTCTTATAGCCATATCAGTTTGTGAAAGTAGCGACAAGCATAAAATTGTTTCTTTTAGCGACCATAATTTCGCAGCAGCAGCGTATTGGCTTTGCATTTTTTTACTAGAAAAGCCTTTAATTTTTAAGTCAAATTCACTTGGATAGGGATTTTCTTGATATAAACTATGCCATATTTTTAATCGTCTAAAGCAATGTGAAAGAGCTGCTATGAGCTGCACATATGACGATTCTTTTGAATTGCGTATATGTTGCAAAATAGTTAGTGCAGATGAAAGTCTATCTGTAGCATTTTTTTCTATGTCACACAAAGAAGCAAATAGCGTAAAAGGTGACTCCTCTCGGCTATGACTTAGCACTGTATCAACATCGTCTGTTGTTATATAATGGCCTTTTTCAAAGCATAGTGAAAAACGGGAACATTCGTTTCTAAGTGTTTCGGTGTTATTTTCAATTAAATCTAAAATTACATCGATTGCATCGGCATCTATTGAAAAACCTTCTTTAGAAAACCAGTTTTTTACCCATTCAGTTTTTTGATTTTCAAACATTTCCCAAAATACTTTTTTATGTTGTTTAGGAATGAGGTTTTCAAGCTTTTTGTCTGCCGATATTTCATCGCTAACTAATATTAGCCAAGAAGTGTTATCGCTGTTTGATTTTTTTTCAAATCCGCTCACCCAGTCAGCGAGCATTGCAATATCTTCTTTTTTCTTAACTATTTCTGCACTTCTAAGAATTACAAGGCGCCCAGATGAAAAAAGAGAGCCATTTTGCAAAAGAGAAAGTATTTCTGCTAGAGAAGTTTCATTTGCATAAAAAATGTCTTCATCAATATCGCCCAATTCTTTTTTTGCCATTGCGCGTATTTTTTTAATATCGTCATTTTTATTGCCAATTTCTGGACCTAAAAGAAGCCAAATTGGGGTTGCACTATTATAAGTAGGTGCAGCCATTAATAATTCCTTATTAAATTAGAAAGAACGCCTAAGATGCGAACTTCTTGGCAATAGATAGGTTTATAGTTGCTGTTTTCAGGTTCTAGTCTAAAACGTGATGATTCTTTAAAAAAGCGTTTCAGTGTTACAGAGTCTTCAATAAGTGCTACAACAATTTCATTATCCATGGCATTACTTTGCTTTCGAATAATTGCTAAATCGCCATTCAATATGCCTGCATCAGACATACTATCGCCTTTAACATATACTGCAAAATATTCAAACCCACCAGACACCATAACACCAGGAACACTAACTTGTGATGAATGATTTTCTTCACAAAAGACAGGTTTACCCGCTGCAACGTCTCCAAGAACTGGAATAACACAAACTTTTTTTGAATCGCTTATATCATTATTAACAAGCAAACGAAGTGCCCTTGAACGTCCTTGAGATGGAGCCAAGTACCCTTTTTTTCGCAATGCAGAAAAATGATCCTGCACTGCTTTAATAGAAACAGAAAAATGTTCAGCTGTTTCTCTTACAGTAGGGGGACAATGATGTTCATCCGAAAAAAGGGTAATAAAATTGAGTATTTCTTGTTGTCTACTCGTTAATTCTTTCATACTGAAAAAAATTAATCCTCTTCAAATTTAGAGTCAAAAAGTGCACATAAAGATGCCAACGCATCATCTTCATCTGAACCTTCTGTTCTAATAATGATTGAACTATTATATGATGCTGCCATGGTAATAACACCCATAATTGATTTTGCGTTTATTTCCATTCCATCTTTCGTCATAAAAACTTCAGAAACAAATTTATTCGCAGTTTGTGCAATTAATGCAGCTGGGCGAGCATGAATACCAGCTCTATTTTGTACCATTACAGTTTTTTCTGCCATTTTTTTCTCCTATATGTTTGCTTATTTTATCACAAACTATACAATTTTTAATTGTTTTTCGATAGTACTCCATCCAGCACAGAGTGTAGAACTATCTAATATATATCATCTGCACCGTAGTAGTCAGATTGTGATTCCCCACTTTCAATCCAGCGTAGAACATTTTGGTTAAAATCTCTTGCAGAATGATAACCCATAGTTTTTAAACGTTCATTCATTGCTGCTGTTTCCAAGATAATTGGAATGTTTCGCCCTGGTTTTACTGGCACTTCAATCATTGGAATTTTCACTCCTAAGATTTCCTCAGTGTTATCGGCAGTTCCCAAACGGTCATATACCTTTTGTGGATTCCATTCTTCCAGTTTAACCAATAACTGAATTTCTTTTTGTTCACGAATTGCACCCACTCCGTACAATTGTTGAATATTAATGATTCCTAATCCACGAATTTCCATATGGTGGCTAATCATTTTATTTGGCCCTCGCCCAAGCAAGGCATTACCATTTACACAGCGTATTTCTACAACATCATCCGCTACAAGACGATGCCCTCGGTGAACAAGTTCAAGCGCTGTTTCGCTTTTCCCTACTCCCGATGTTCCACTAATAATTATTCCAATCCCGTAAACTTCAATAAAAACGCCATGAATAACTTTGTGTTCTGCAAAAATATCTGAAAACACACGCAAAATGCGACTAGAAAAATCAGTAGACTGTAAATCTGTTTGTAAAATTGTACACCCAACTTTTTCTGCTATATCTAAAAATTCTTTTGGAGGAGTAATATTATGCGTAAAGACACAACAAGGAACAGAATATGAAAAAAATTTTTCAACTGCTTCAAGCTTTTTTTCTTCAACAAGTTTTGATAAAAAAGTACATTCTCCTCGCCCAAATACTTGAACACGGTCAAACCCGAATGAATCGAAAAAGCCAGACAAGGCTAGACCAGGTCTATTTAAATCTGGTTGCGTAATAGTACGCGATAAACCCTTTCTTCCACCAACGCATGTTAGATTTAAGGCATCATGACCTTTTAATTCGAGACTTAGAAGATCTAAAACAGTGAATTTTTTTTCTTCAACCATAAAATAACTATACACCGAATTCTGATTTTATTCAATCGTTTCAAGAGAATTAATAATGAATAATTAACAATTATTAGGGCTTTATTGTATAATAAAAAAACTGTTGTCAGTACCACCATATTTTAGGAGGCATTAACAACAGTTTTTATACTCTTCACCTAAGAAATTTATCCGCTTTTAAAGGCGATCTTACGTTTACTTCTTTCTTTTGTGTCCATTTTATAGGATACAGTTTACAGTTTAATTATTGATTATTCATTCATAATTATTAATTATCTCTGTATTTTATCTTTTTCTTTTTTCACCTTTTGATCCAATACATCAATGAGCTTATTTAGACCTACTTGAAACTCGTAGTCGTCAGCGGAAACGTGAGATACTACACCCCATCGAAAATGGATTGTACTTTCAAAAATATATTTTTTATCTTCTTTTACTTTAAATGATAAGTCAGTAATTAAGTCATCGCCATACTTAATACGTTCGAGTTTTTTTTCTACCAGATCTTTTTGATCTTGATCAAGGTCAAATCCAATTGCAGTAATAGTTGTGTTCATAGCAACCTCCTTATTATTTCACTATAATAATATTATACACCCTATTTTATAATCGGTCAAATGAAGATTCAATATTTAATTCACTTCTGTACTTTGCGACTGTTCGTCGAGCTATTGAAATTCCTTTAGATTCTAATAGGCTGGCTAGTTTTGCATCGGAGAGTTTTTTTCCACCTGTTTTTTCATTTTCTTGCAACAATTGTGCAATTTGGTGTTTTATTGAATCTTTTGAATCAATTGTATTTTCACCTGCTTGTTCATTAACAGCATTGCTAAAAAAGTCCTTTATTTCGAAAATTCCCCAATCGCATTGAACGTACTTTCCATTGGCTATTCTAGAAATTGTAGTTTCATGCACACCAATTTCTTCTGCTATATCTTTTTGTCTAAGTGGCACAAGGTGGCCAGGGCCTTTTAAAAAGAATATATATTGTTTCGCAACAATAATTTGGACTGCCTGGTAAATTGCGCTGGTTCGATATTCTAATGCGTTAATAAAATGTCGTGCTTTTTGCAATGCCTCTGCTGCAAACTGATGAGTTTCCTTACTTTCCTCTGTTCCTTCTGCTAAATCAATATATACTTTTGACAATGCAATTTCAGGTAAACTGCCCTTTAAGAATTCTACTACAAAGCCATTTGCACCTACGTCATCATAGTCGCCTTCATCCTTGTGGCGAACAATTACATCGGGAACAATATATTGCACCTTTTCATTAATACTTGCAAATTGGCTTGCCGGATGAGGGTTTAATGTTCTAATACATTCTAGTGTTTCTTCAAGTTCTTCGAGTGTACACTCAAGCCCTTTTTCAGCTAAGTACTTTTTAATAAGTGGTGGGCGTTTTTTTTCTAACACATTAAAATGATTTTTTAATATTTCAACTAATAAAGGATTTCCTTTATTTTGCAATGTCGCTTGGAACAGTAAGCTTTCTTGAACATTAGAAAATGCTATTCCTTTTGGTTCAAACGATCGTATAACTTCCAACATTTTATTTAATGATTCTATAGACTCAGTGGGATACAACAATGTCGACGGTTCAGATGTAAAAAATCCATGTTCATCAAGATTTTGTATAATGCGTTCGGCTAGGTCGCGTTCATTTTCGCTATAATCAAGCAGCGACAACTGGAACAAAAGGTGTTCTTGCAAGGATTCATCATGATCTGCTGCATTTTCTAAAAAAGACTGAAACGAATCGCTTGCATTTGTAAAACGTGTATTATTTGTTAAAGGAACAGAACGCAAAGACAAATCAGCATCTTTAACCACTTCGATTGCAGGATTTTTTTCCGCTTCTTGGTACACTCTGTCGCATAATTCTTCTACTGGCAAACGTAACATTTCAACCGACTGAATCATTTGAGCAGAAAGTTTTAATTGCTGTTGCATTTTCTGGGAGAAGTTAAACTTCATATCAGACATAAAAATTAAAAACCTCGCACTCATAGTATAGCATAGTACATCTTTTTTCGATATACTTAAGACATGAATTTACTAAAAAAATATGGATTAAAAGTTCCAAAAATCCTCTTACCCAACGACAGCATACCTTTAGAAAAATGGGCTGTTATTGCATGCGACCAATACACTCAAGACACTGAATATTGGCAAAAAGCAAATGAGATTACCAAGGAAAGTTCATCGACATTACACATTGTGCTTCCTGAAGTATATTTAAGCAACAGCGAAAAAAAAGAAGAATTAACAAAAACCATACATAAAACAATGCAAGAATACATAGATAATGGTGTTTTTAAAGACGAGCTTTCTAGTTTTATGTATATTGAAAGAAGCACTGCCTTTGGAAGAAACCGAAAAGGCCTTGTTGTTGCAATAGATCTTGAAGCTTACGACTGGAAACCTTTTTCAAAAAATCTTATTCGTGCTACAGAAGCAACAATTATTGATAGGATTCCACCGAGAGTCGCTATTAGGAAGGGAGCACCTATTGAAAGCCCTCACATTATGCTTTTAGTAAATGACCCTAATGCCTTACTTGTTGAAAAAACTGCTAATCTTGTTTCAAGCAATGCTAAAACATATGATGGTGACTTAATGCTTAATGGAGGCCATATTTCGGGGTGGCAAGTTGACGACAAAGCTCACCTTGCTGAAATAGAAAAGTCTCTTGAACAAATAGCAAAACAAAACACCGAAAAAGACGGTTCTGTTTTTATGTTTGCAGTAGGCGATGGAAACCATTCGCTTGCAACCGCAAAAGCTGTTTGGGATGAAGCAAAAAAAACATGCAAGGATACAGAAAACGCAAACGAGCGTTTTGCACTTGTTGAAATTGTTAATATTTTTGATGAGGGCTTAACCTTTGAACCTATTCACAGAGTTCTATTTAACATTGAAACAAGCGCTCTTGTTTCTTATATTAAAACACATTGGACAGTAGATATTGTAAACTTTAACACTTTTGGCGAAGTTGAAAAACATGTTGAAAAACATCCTGATAGCTTTGCAATTATTAGCACTGAAAATGGGAACACAAGCTATACTTGCATTAGCACTGATAAAAAAGGCTTGCTTGTTAGCCACTTACAACCGTTAATTGACGATTTTATGCACGATAAAAGCAGTGATGACATTGATTATATTCATGGTAGTGATGAAGTATGTAGATTAGCTATAAAAGAAAAAACCATTGGTATCTTTCTACCACCTATTGAAAAAGAATCTTTTTTTGAAACTATTGAAAAAAATGGGCCTCTACCTCGGAAAAGCTTTTCTATGGGTGAAGCCGATGAAAAGAGATTTTACATCGAATGCCGAAAACTACATTCTGAAGTATAACTATATGGGTATTTACTAATAAGTAAATACCCTTTATTTTTCTGCAGCTTCATTTCCTTCTAACGCAAGTTTAGCAAGTTGCGAAGCATAATATTCAGCACCTTTTGCTTCTTTTTCTACAGTACTAGTTTTTGATTGAGGCTTTTGTAAAAATTTCACTGCTTCTAATATATCAATTGCTTGATTTTCACTAACCGTTAATACTTGTTCGATATCTTCTATGCTTGCGCCTGCAAGCTTATCTACGGTGGTCCATTTTTGCATAATAAGGCTTGCACGTTTTGAGCCAACATGAGGCAATTGTGAAAAAATACTTACTGTGTTTTCTTTTGTTCTCAAACGCTGGTTTCTACTTGTTGCAAAGCGGTGGGTTTCATCTCGTACCCTTTGTAAAAGACGCAATGCATCACTTCGCTTAGCAAGAATAATTGGCTTTGAGCTGCCTGGTAAAAAAAGTTCTTCTTCGCGCTTTGCTAATCCGACAATCGGAATACTTAAACCTAGTGCATCTAATACTCCACGAACAGCATTAACTTGCCCGATACCACCATCAATGAGAATTAGATCTGGCATTTCTGCTTGTTCATTTAATAGCCGCGTATAGCGTCTACTTGATGCTTCCCTCATAGAAGCAAAGTCGTCGATAAGTCCATCGGTTGTTTTTAGGCGAAAGTAGCGATAATTCTTTTTATCTGGTTGGCCATTGTAAAAGCTAATCATACTTGCAACAGGGAACTTTCCTTCTAAGTGCGCAATATCAAAACCTTCAATACGCATAGGCAGTACCGATAAATTAAGCACTTTTTTTAATTCTTCTAGTGCTGGTGTGTCACCCCTTTCTCTGAGGCGCCGAATAATATCTTCTTTGGCATTATGGTTTGCCATGTTTAATGCAGCCTCATGGCGAGATAGTTCATTTGTTTCAGTAGGGAGACTTATTGCTGTTTTAACCGCAAATGTTTCTAAAAGCCATTTTTCACTAAGTTCAAGCCCTGCCTTATCGCTTACAAAAATTCTTGGTGGGATAATGTCAGCACTTGTATAATATGCGCCAAAGAACTCTGCCATCAAGTCTTCATCATCCGAAAGAGACTTTGTTCTGTATAAGTCCCTCATAATAAGTTTTCCCATTCGCATTTTTAACACAACAAAACTTACCAATGGGCCATCTACATAATGACCGATATAATCGCGTGCCTCTGCATCAAAGTCGCTTACCGCATTTTGCATACGAAGAGATTTTAATGCTGCTAATCCATCTCTAAGCCTTGCTGCTTTTTCAAACTTTAACTCTTTAGCTGCAAGCTTCATCCCCTGCTCTAGTTTTTCAATACCCTTCGCAGGATTTTCATCAAGAATTGAGTGAATTTCGCCGATAATAGCATTGTAATCCTCTTTGCTGATTTTATTGCAGCAAGGAGCGGCACAGCGGCCTATATGATAGTACATGCAAGGTGTTTTTCGGTTTGGCATTTTTTTACATTGTCGTAACTGATAAATACTGTATAATGTATCAATAAATACGCTGAGTGCGCCGCCATTAGGGAACGGGCCAAAATATGCAGAGCCATCTTGAATAATTTTTCTTGTTTTTATTACACGAGGAAAATCTTCATTTGTAATGCGTACAACGGGATAAGACTTATCATCTTTTAGATTGATGTTATATCTTGGGCTATGTTCTTTGATGAGATTGTTTTCTAGAATAAGTGCTTCGTATTCATTTGCGGTGGTAATGTATTCTATTGAAAAAGCTTTGGCAATAAGTGTCCGAGTTTTTATATCTTTTTTACCGGAAAAATAGGAGGATAGCCGATTTTTCAGATTTTTTGCTTTGCCAACGTATAGTACAACACCATCTTTGTCATTCCAAAGATATACACCACTTACTTTTGGTGCTTGCAATGCGGTTTCATGTAACTTTTCATGTATGTTAGAATCTGATTTCATGGCTTAATTGATAACCTTATGTTAAAAAAGTCTCTCTTTATTATACTTATATTCCTCTTAACAAGTCTAGTACTTGCAGAAGAAAAAGAACTTATTCTTGGTGGTGATTCAGGATGGAATACTTTTTCTACATCTAACAATATTAGCTTTACTGATTCTGGCCGTTATGGTAAACAAGCACTACAAATTAGCACCGCATCTGAATCACTTACGGGTTCAACCGATTTACTATTGCATTTTGAACAAGATAATGCAATGTATGATGCAACAGGCAACTATTCAATTATATCAACAGATCTTTCGCGCACCAGTCAGACAATTATGGGAAACTATGCTGGCATCGCAAAGGGCTCACTGCAAGGTTTAGAATTAGAAGGGAATACTAATAGCATATTTGGAAAAGAAGGTTTAACAGGGTCTTTTACTATTTCTTTTTGGCTTAATCCTTCGTTAGCAGAAAATGGTGAAACAATTTTTGTTTGGGATTCTTCTAGAAATGTAAATAACGTTCCTGTTTTTCAATTAATATCTGTAATGTTTTTTCAAAATAGGCTCGAATGGAATTTTACCAATATTTTTTCTAATTATACAGATTTTAAAGATATTATTTTAAAAAGTGCAAATTTAGTTATACCTGACACATGGTCTCATCATGCTTTAAGCTATAATGATAATACAGGCTTAATTGAATACAGAGTTGATGGGCGATTAGAAGATTTAACCTATGCAACAGAAACTGGAAGGGCAAGTAGAGAAGTATATAGTGCAATACTTGGAACAACAGCACCTATCACGTTATGTTCTAATTACACAGGTAGAATAGACGACTTTGCTATTAAAAAGACTTTTGAAGAAAGCGGTATCGAAAAAAACATGTATGCAGCCGATGGTGCATATTTTGAAACTCAACCGATTGGGCCATTTCCTTATGGTTCTTCAGTTTTAAACATAGAAGCAATTAGTGATATACCGACTCAAACAGATATTCAATACTTTGTGCGCGCAGGTGATAATTTCTACGAATGGACTAATAATTTTCCTGCATGGACAGCGGTTAGTCCAAATCAAAATATCAATAATGTGCAAGGAAGATATTTCCAAGTAGCTGCAAATTTATTTACCGATGGGAATGGCGAGTTTACACCTACGCTCACAGAAATACGCTTACAATACGACGAAGCTGAACCCCCTCTTCCACCATTTAAAGTATTTGCAGAATCGGGAGATGGATATGTAGATCTTTCATGGATACCAGCTGCAGGCATGAACCCAGATGGGTATATTGTATACTATGGGAATGCACCAGGAGAATACCTTGGAGAAGGCTCTATTCAAGGGGATTCCCCCATTGATGTAGGTCAAAACGATTCATTTCGAATTAGTGGTTTAAAAAATGGTAAGGCATATTACTTTTCAATAAGTTCGTATAATTATATGCCAGGAAAAACAGAAGGTGTATTATCAACTGAAGTGTATGCACGACCTTTAAAACGGTAATAAAAATGAGTATAATAAAGAGTAGAATACTTTATAATAGCTATAATAGGAGAAAAAGATATGAAACAACAAGGTAATCCAAGTTCACAAAACGAGGACAGGCGAGCACTTGCACTACAAAGAGCACAGGCGGCTGTACTTTCTCGGGATTATACACTTGCAATTCGCTTATACAATAGACTCCTCATAGCGCAACCAGACAACCTTGATATTCTCCTAAAATTAGCAAATGTATATGTTCGATCAGATAAAGACGATAAAGCATTAAAAATATATTTAAGTATTCAAAATAAAATTCCTGAAAACTTCGAAGTACTCACTAACCTTGGTGGTATATACAGAAGATTGGGAAAACATGACGAATCAATTGAAGTTCTCGAAAAAGCACTTAAACTAGGCGATGATATTGAAGCTATTAAATACAGTATGGGTTTTACCTATAAACTCATGGGAAAATATGAAGAAGCTGCAGATTGTTTTATGCATGTTACCGATATAAATCCCAATGACGTGCTTGCTTACAACCACTTAGGTACAATTGAAAGTAAAAGGGGTAACTATGTTAAAGCCCAAAATGCTTTTTCACGAGGATTACAAGTAGACCCAAATCACCCTATTCTGCATTTGAATGCATCATTAAACTATTTAGCACAAAAAAACTATCCCCTAGCAAAAAAACACTGCGAAGCAGCATTACGAGCAAAACCAGGTTGGCCAGATGCGATGTCTGTGTATGCTGAATTATTAGAAGAAACTGAAGGAAATGATGAAGCCAAGAGGATTCTTAAAAAAGCTGTAACACTAAATCCAGAGAATGCAAAGATGCATACAAACCTTGGTAGCTTTTATGAATCAAATAAAGACTTTGAAAATGCTGAAAATGCTTATCTAAAAGCATTACGCATAGACCCAGACAATATTGTAGCAAAATTTGACCTTGCAAATGTGTATGTAACCTTAGGTAAGTATACTGAAGCCATTGGTTTATTTTCACAGCTTGAGCGTTTAGACCCATATAACCAAAATGTTACTATGGAGTACGCAAAAGTACTGATGACTGTAAACAGAATGGAAGATGCAATGGAAAAAATAAAGGGCTTAGAAGATAGAAATTCTGATGACCTTTCAACGCTCAATATGTTTAGTCAGTATTACATACGCAATAAAGAATATGACACAGCAAAAGTATACTTAAAAAAAATAAAACAATTATTCCCTAGAGAAACTGCATATCTTTTTGACAATGCTAAACAATATTCTTTTGTAAAAAACTATAGCGAAGCAAAGAAGTTACTTGATGACTACTTGCACCATAACAAAAATGACTGGCATGCATGGTACTTATTGGGAGAAAATTATTTTGAAGTAAACCTATATTCAGAAGCACTCACCGCATGGAAACATGCTCTTGAAATTAGCAAAGACACAAGCATTTTAGATGACATAGCAAAACTAGTTGAGCACTTTTCAACTGATTCTGAAGAAATGGAAATAGTTGCAAAACTTATAAAAACCTTTGCTAATGAACCAGATATGGATGCGCTATCGATTGAAGAAAATGAAATTGAAGAAAGTGATGATAGTATAGACAGTGAGGAAAAAGAAGAAGTTAAAGAGGATGAAGAGGAAGAAAAAGAAGAAGAAAATCTTGATTCTCTTTTTAATCTTGATGCCAGCACTCTTGGAGAAGATCCTCGTGACGAATATGAACCTCTTGTATTTGATGAAATAGAAGATATCAAAGAAGACGAAGATGATGGCTCTCCTATATTTGACCTATCAAAATTAGTTCCCGATGATGAGCCAGAAGATTTTGCTGGAGAAGATAACAAGTCACATATGTTTGATTCAGATAAAGACTTTAGCCAGTTTGACCCTGTTGAAGAACAAGAATATATGAGTGTAGATGGACTGGGCTTTGAAGATGAAGATATTGATAGTGATAATGAAGAGGATGATACAAATTATGGTCTTTTAAGCGAAAAAGAAGAAGTACATGAGCCAGAAGCAAGTGCTCCACCACAAGAGCAACCTCCATATTATCCACCTCCACCTCAAGAGCCGCCTCCATATTATCCACCTCCACCTCCACCTCCGCCTCAAGAGCCGCCTCCACCAGAACCAGTTGTTGAGCCAGAGCCAGTGGTTGAGCCAGAGCCAGTGGTTGAACCAAAACCTGTTTTCGAGCCAGAGCCAGTCATTGAGCCAGAGCCCGAAATAGAAATAGAGGAAGTTCCAGAAATTGAACCAGAGGCTGAAATTAATTCTGAACAAGATTACATAGATGATGAAAACCTCATCGATGAAATTGAAGAAGATGATCACATTGAACTTCCTCATGAAGATGATATTGCACCAATGGAAGTTATAGATCAATCGACTAATGATGAGCATAACTATATAGATGATGAAAATCTTATTGATGAAATTGAAGAAGATGATCACATTGAACTTTCAGATGTACCAGATATGCTTGAAGATGACGACTCAATTATTGAAGCAATTGATGATTTAGATGATGAGTATGACATTGATGATGCAGATTACGATGTTGACGACATACTTGAAGAAGCTGATGAGGATATTCAAGAGGAAGAAGATTCAAGTGAAGACATACTTGAAGAGGCAGAGCCAGCTGAAGATGATTCAGAAGTAGAGCAAAGCATTGAAGATGAATTTATTGATGACATGTTTGACGACTTTGAAGAAGAGGAAGAAGAAGAAAGTCCCCATATTCCTGAGTATCTACCAGAAGATGATAAAACAAAATATGAAGATCCTGTAGCTGCTATAGATCCAGAAGACATCTATGACTTTTTAAATGCAGACGAGGATTTCCATGAAGAAATTGAAGATGATGATGATACTGAAGAAGATCAAATAGAAGACGAAGAACTTGAAGAAGATGTTCACGAACTGTTTAGCGAAGATGAAAGTGACATTGAAGCACCACATGATATGAGTATTAGTCCTGAAAGCTTATTTAGTGAAAACAGTGATGAACAAGACTATTTTGATGAGGCAAATAAAACAAAAGATGAAGTTATGATGCATCAAGTGCGAAAAGTTATTAAAAAGTCTTTTAATTCGCCACCTATTAAGTCGTTCCATAATCCTGCAGGAATGTTTGAATCACTTAGAACACTGTGTGATTATTATTTGTCACAAGAAAAGAAAAAGTCTCTACTTATAAACTTAAAGCAAGAAGAACTTGACTATGTAGCTACACGAATAGAAACTGGTCCAGGCCTTTTAGCTGCCGCAGACGCATTAAATAAATCGAAGCAATAAATTAAAAAGCTGTCCAACACACTTGGACAGCTTTTTGTTTATATGCGAATAATCCTAGAATGAGTAAGCATTTCTACCCCATCCTCTTTTATTAGAATGTCATTCTCCAATCTGCAGCCCCCAATTTCAGGGTCATACAGCCCAGGCTCACAAGTTAATACCATACCTGGCTCAAATACAATACTTTTATCCATCTTTGTTCTAACGGTTGGCCATTCGTGAGCTTGCAGTCCATATCCATGGCCTAAACTATGTGGCATAGTTCGTTTTTCTTTTGCAAAAATTTTATCTACCTTAGCTCCAGCAGCATAAATAGGCTCCCCTGCTTTATATAATGGAAGAGCTTCATTATAAGCTTTTTCTACAAGCGAAAGCTGCTTTTCTTGTGCTTCGCTAAGAGGTCCCTTTGCAACAGTTAGTGTAATATCACTTGTATATCCTTCATACACTACTCCAAAGTCTAAAATTGACAACCCATTGTCTGGCCATGCAGCTGCTGTATAAGGAGGGAAGCAATGAATCCCATAACTTCTAGATGGCCCTGCAGCTAATGTATCAAAACCAGTTTTTTCACAGCCTTCTTTTCTACATTCTCTTTCAATAAGAAGAGCAACATCAGTTTCTGTTTTTATTGATTCATCCTTTACACCTTGTTCAATGAGATCAATTATAGAGTCTGTAATTTTAGATGCTTTTCTAATGCATTCTAATTCGTAATCATCTTTTATTGCTCTCATTTTTTCAACATGTTGAGTTGCCCCATCATCTCGACAAACAACATTAAAATTTGAAAGATCATGCACATATTGCAAAAAAAGTGGATATGAAACTGAAGATGGTATCTCTACTTTTGAATTCTTTGGAACTTTTAAGTGTTTTAACATACCTACAACTGCCTTAACAGCACTCCGTTCAAAAACACTGTACGCTAAAATAGTATCAACACTTGCCATTTTCTTTGCCATTGTTTCATCCCATGAGCAAAGAATACTAGCACCATCAACTGATTGCATATAAATTGAATCACTTGGCATTCCAGAAAAATATCTCACAGCAGGAGTGCGAGAACCTTCGCAATCGTGAAAAAACACAGCTCCTACCCCTTCTTTAGCCATCCATGAACTAAGTGCTTCTCGCCTCTTTATATATATATTTTGCATATCATACTCCTAGTAAGTTTTAACGAGAATAACACAAAAAAGGGAAAATAGCAAGACAATAAAAAAAGCGCTCTAATGCAATGTAACCTTTTAACAAATTCTTTGTTTAAAAATAAAAGCCTCACATTCTTTAATAGGACTTATTGTGTCTAGTAGCGAAAGAAGTGTGTTACGTTTAGATTTTAAATAACATGTATTTACGTGTGAACTTTTTTTTGATATACTTAAAGTAACGGGGTACCGTACCATATTTTATTTTCATTAGGAGAAGTTATGAAAAAGATTATTTGTTTAGCTCTTGTGCTATTGTGTGCAACTGTAGCGTTTGCACAAGATCCTGCACTTGGATTTTGGAAAAGCATCGATGATGATACAGGCGAAGTTACTGCAGGATGGGAAGTGTATGAAGAAGACGGAATTTTATACGGAAGAATATTAAAAGTAGTTGGACAACCTGCTGATGCATTAGCTACAGCTTGCGAAGGCCCATATGATGACTTTCCTATTGCTGGCGATACATCAAAAATGACACTTATAAACACACCGTGGATTTATGGTCTTGTAAATAAAGGAAATGGTAAATGGAGAAATGGCCGTATCATTGACCCTGAAACAGGTAAAGACTATGCAAGCGAAATTACATTTCATAAAGCTGGTGGAAAATATAAGGTTGATACACTAGAAATGCGCGGCAAAATTGGACCCTTTGGACGAAGCCAATTTTGGCAAAAATCTACACGCGAAGAAATAATGGCATTATAAAAAGTCTAATGGACATGTAGGGCTATATTGCAATACAGCCCTACATAATATTCTATATAAAATTATGTACTAAAAAATTTTCTGTACTTTTCAAAGTTTTTTCGCCAACGCACATAAATGCTGCCATTGGTGTAAAGTGCTTTTGCATCTCTTGAATAGGACTGTTTGGGGGAAAGTGAGCCGTTTCTCTTCTAAAAGACCCGTAAATAGGGTCATCCTGATTTGACTTTGAGCAACAAGTACACTCACCCACTATATAAATACTCTGGCTTTTTACCCCTATTTTTTCCAAAATATGTATATTTGCTTTTTCTAGCGACAAACGATAAGTTTGAGTATTATCAATCTGCTCGATACAGTTTGGGGTAAAATTTTCACTAAAATACTGCGCTCTTTGTTCATCAACTACATAACAACAGTCTTTTATATGAGGTCCGATTATAATTTGAAAATTCTCTGCTTTTGCTCCGTAATGTTGATTGGCAAGTAATAGCGCTTCTTCTACTATCCCTGTCCCTTTCCAACCAGAGTGCAAGACTCCATAACATCCTGTTACTGGATCCCACAAATAAATGGGCATACAATCCGCAACTGTAATAACAGGCACTAAGTTGGGATTACATGTAATAATGCCATCGGCTTGCAAATTTTTTGTATCATCTTCATTATTAGCAACAATGACTATTTTTGAATGTATAAGTTCTAAAGGAACAATAGTTTTTTGACCATTAAAAAGACTTTTAAAAAATGACAGCCTTTTTTCATTTACTTCATTCCACCGAAAGCGCATTGAACCAGCTTGTAACAAAGACAAGCATGCTTGTGCACTCTTTACAGAATTATGCATTTGGAGAGCCTTTTAATTCAATAGATTCTATTTCTTGCACCAATGTCATAGCAGTACCAATAGATTCGCTTACTGCAACAATGTGTTTTCTAATAGGTGCACTATCTGGACCAATTAGACTTGCGATATTTGAAATGGTATCATAATTTGGGTTATAGTTTGCTACAAGAATTCCATTGAAGATAGCTGCATACGATCTACATATATTACCAAATGTAAGCACTAGAAGATTAACCTCTGACTCAATAGTTGTCATAATTGTTTGTACTTGTAATTGTCCTTGAACAGTCCGTAAAATTTCGGGGGTAATACTTAATAATGTTGAACCATATTCGCCTTTAGAACTAAGTTTATCATTTAATTCTTTAATACTCTGTGCTAAATGGCCAGCTTCTGTATAAGTATCGATGAACTCTGTTTTATTATCTCTAAGTATAAAGTCTGCGTCAACCATTAATATTTTTAAAACATCATTAAATGTTGAGTAAATTTCTGTAAAGTATGTATATAAAAATCCTATTGTATATTCTTTTGAAAACCCTACATTCGATTGCAAGTTTTGCCAAGGCCTATTAGGAAGCAAGGGAAAGCCGTTTGTTTTACAAAACATAGCTAAATTATCTTTGGTTCGAGATACCTTTCTTTCATGCAACCAGTGATTCCATTTTTTATCAAAAACTCTCTTCCACTGTGTTTTGTATTGCACAAACCAATCTTCCCCACTGTCTTTATACATTGGAATCCATGACATAGACCCTTTTGCAACCATTGTAATAGACCGCAGTGGTATACTATTAATAAAACGAGTTATTCCTTTTAACGAAACTAAACTAGCGGTCATATGTTCAGAAACGCCTGCTTGAACATCGACTGTTTCCCCTGAATCAATTTTTGACTGCATTTGAAACAAGTAAAGTGCTTCTAAAACTTCAGGTTCTACAGTTTTTAAATTGCATAAAACATTTGCAAACTTTTCGAGATCATTTATTGCAGAAGAAAGAGAGCAGCTCATTTTTCCTGTTGATGTTACAGAAAACTTTGAAACAAAAGATTCAAAAGGTAGTTCTGAAAAAGCCTTTAACCAAATATGGCTTTGAACACAGGTATACAATTCGCTTTTATCGGCACTGGATACTTCTGCAAGCACTGCTTCCATTTTCCTAATGAGAGACATACGTAAATCGTTTGTTAGTTCTTGTGAAAATGGTATAGTATAAGGATCTGCAACCTTGTCTATATTTTTTTCAATATCGCTCATAATAAGAGAACCAAGCAATATGAGGAATGAACCTGCATGTTCATCTGCACGAGCTAAGCCATCTTTAAAAGTACTTGCAATACTGGTTAATTCAAGAAGGGAATCATAGAAGCCTTGCTCTAAACACATGTTTTGAAAACTAAAAAAGTCGGGGTATTTGCTATCGATTTTTTTAGCCATGTTTATAATTTTATGTTCTTGATAAACTATTTCTATGCTTTGATTTGAAAATAATGATTTTAAAAATAATAAAACGCGAGTGATAAAGGATTCTTGTGCTAAAGTACTTCCCCTAGGAATTGCAGACTCTTCCTTCCTCTCATCTTTCGCAAGAGATTCTATTTCGGGTTTTATTTGATTTTTCATTTGTTGAAGTATTGAAACTCTGTCATCTATAGACAAACCTGCTACAAGATGATCAAATTTATCCGCCATTATCGCTCTCCTAAAATACATTATAATGGTATTTTCAGAAAGGTCAAGTCTATGACTGTATATATACTAATGAACAATTTTCTTTTAGGGCTTCATTTAATGTAGACAGAACGAAAAATTAGAAGTATTATTAGTATATACTAATATAAGTGAGCAATATATGGAAAAAAATTTTAAAATAACTGGAATGAGCTGCGCAGCATGTTCTAGTGCAGTTGAGAGAGTTACAAGAAAAATAGATGGTGTAGCAGAAAGTGATGTAAACCTAACAACAAATACTATGAGAATTGTATTTGATGACAAAAAAGTACAAGATAAAATAATTATAGAAAAAGTGAATAAAGCAGGCTTTGGATGTGAGCCAATAAAACAAGAAAGCACAACAACTAAAGCCGCACAAACGGCCGAAAAGTCTTCATCTGAAAAACTGCCAATTATTCTTGCATGGATTTTAGGCATTTTATTAATGTATGTTGCAATGGGGCACATGATGAGCCTCCCCCTTCCTGCAATTATTGATGGAGGAAAGAATCCGTTTAACTTTGCCTTTACCCAAGCACTTCTTACCATTCCTATTTTATTTATTGCTCGGGGTATATTTACAAGAGGATTCAAAGCCCTTTTTCATCTTAGTCCGAATATGGATTCTCTTGTTGCAATGGGTAGTTCTGTTGCCTTTATATACAGTATTTTTTTAACCTATTCACTTTCAAATAATCCTCATGCTATTCATGATTTATATTATGAGGCGGCAGGCATTGTTGTTGTTTTTATTATGACAGGAAAGTTTTTAGAAGGACGTAGCAAAGAAAAAACAAAGAGCGCCATTACAGCCCTGATGTCGCTTACCCCAGACACGGCCTTTTTTGTAGATAATTTTGATACTGATTCAGAAAAAACAATTGAAAAGCCTTTGGGCGATATTCGAGTTTCAGATATTGTACTTGTAAAACCTGGAGAGAGAATCCCTTTAGACGGCGAAGTTATTAAAGGCTTTGGCGGCGTTGATGAATCAATGCTTACGGGGGAGAGTTTACCAATAGAAAAAAAAATTGGAGACACCGTAATTGGAGGAAGCATTAACGGTAATGGAAGACTCTATGTAAAAATTACCCGCATTGGAGAAGATACAACACTTGCAAAAATAATAAAATTTGTTGAAGAAGCTCAG